>NZ_CP147505.1:3000000-3243851 GCF_037201915.1 Haloplanus sp. CK5-1
ATGGGGTTCACACAGATCATCCGCAAGGGGTTGAACATCGACATCAGCCCGACCGGAACGTAGCGCGAAGTGAACACGCTCTTTTAGGCGGCCACCCTGAGTGTCGGTATGCTACTCACCGTATCCGGACCGGCGGGCAGTGGGAAGAGCACCACTGCCGCCGGCCTCGCGGAGACGCTCGATCTGGAGCACATAAGCGGCGGGGACATCTTCCGCAACCTCGCCGACGAACGGGGGTACACGCCGGTCGAGTTCAACGAACTCGCCGAGGAAGACGACCGAATCGACCGCGACCTCGACCGCCGCCTGTACGAAATCGCACGGGATCGGGACGGGATTGTCCTCGAATCCCGGCTCGCCGGCTGGCTGGCCGGCGACACCGCCGACTTCCGCCTCTGGCTCGACGCCCCGCGGGACGTGCGCGCGGCCCGGATCGCCGACCGCGAAGGGAAACGAGTCGAGCGCGCCCGCGAGGAGACCGGTCGACGCGAGCGGAGCGAGCGGAAACGCTACGCCGACTACTACGGGATCGACATCGACGACCTCTCGTTCTACGACCTCGTCGTGAACACCGCGCGGTGGACCGCCGCCGACGTTCTCGCCCTGCTCACGAACGCCGTCGAACGGTACGACGCCGCCGCCGACGAGGGACGCTATCCCGTCGATACCGTCGCCGAATTCGACGTCTGAGATGCGTCTGCGTGCTCCACCGGGCGACCGCGACCTGACTGCTCGCCTCGAGTTCGGCGTCGTCAACCTCGACAAGCCGCCCGGCCCCTCGGCCCACCAGGTCGCCGGCTGGGTCCGCGACCTCGCCGGCGTCGACCGGGCCGCCCACGCCGGCACGCTCGACCCGAAGGTGACGGGTTGTCTCCCGATCATGCTCGGGGACGCGACCCGCCTCGCACCCGTCTTCCTCGAAGGCCGCAAGGAGTACGTGGCCGTCCTCGAACTCCACGACCGGCGGCCGGCCGACCTCGACGACGTGCTCGCCGAGTTCGAGGGCGAGATCTACCAGAAACCGCCCCGGAAGAGCGCCGTCTCCCGCCGGCTCCGAACCCGGACAATACACGCCATCGACATCCTCGAAACACGGGACCGACAGGTCCTCCTCCGGATCGAGTGTGCGAGTGGCACCTACGTCCGAAAGCTCTGTCACGACCTGGGCCTCGCGCTCGGGACCGGTGCACACATGGGCCACCTCCGGCGGACGGCCACCGATCCCTTCGACGACCGCGACCTCGTGACGCTGCACGACCTCGCCGACGCCCTCGCCGTCGCCGAGGAGGGCAACGAGGGACCGATCCGCGAGGTCGTCGCCCCCGCCGAGCGCGTGCTTGGCGACCTGCCGGCGGTCACGGTCGCCCCGAGCGCCGCCGAACAGGTGGCGACCGGCGCACCCGTCTACGCGCCCGGCGTCCTCAACGCCGACGAGAGCGACCCCGACGCGCTGGTCGCCTGCTACACGCCCGACGGATCGGCGGTGTGTCTCGGCCGGCGCGTCGGCGACCCCGACGCCGACGAGGGACTCGTCGTCGACCTCGAACGCGTGCTGGTGTAAAGCGACACGCTTAACCCGGATACGGACTTCGCTGAAAGCGCGGGACCGTGGGGTAGTGGTATCCTCTGCGCATGGGGTGCGTTGGACCCGTGTTCGAATCACGGCGGTCCCATTCCCCGTTCTGCCGGATCTACACACTCGACAGTTCAGCCGCCAGCTACACAAATTTCTTGTTCAGACACTCGAATAAATCCAAGGGTTTATACGCCTATTCGATGGCGGCGCCAAAGCCGACTGGGCATAAAAGAGCAAGACGAGTATCGGTATCCAATTTGCGGGGCATGGTGTATCGAAGCGTTCGACAGTAGCGACGAGTACAGCTATCTCCCCGACTGTTCGCAACAGCCCGGTCATCTCGATCGCGATGCAAGGAGCATCAAGGGAATATCGGCATGACGTCCACTCTCTCTCTCAAGGAGTGGGCGCGGATTCTCGACGGTGATGAACCTCCAGCCCTGGAAGTAGCGCAACGGCTCGCCGATGCCCGTGACCGAAGTGTCGGCACCGCACAGGATGCTGTATATACCGCCTTGGAGCGCGGTAAACTCGTTGAGGAAGGCGAGGGTTTCGGCGGCGTTCGACTCGTGGAGGATTCCGAGTCGGAGGAACCATCGAATTCGACGAGTAGGAACTCGGATAATCCGGAGCCACGAGAGCAAAATCCCATCTCCGAGACAGAGGAAAACTCGCAGCGCGCCAGTGTGTCGCGTTATCGGAGTGTGTACCTCGACGCAGTCGAGGAAACCGGGCGAGAGTCGTGGGAATTCGTCGAGGAGGGTGCCATTCAGACAGCGCTCGATCGTATCGGATTCGCGGAGCTAGTTGATAACGGCGACCTCTTTCAGATCCGCGGATGGCGGTTCGTCGACGTGTCCGACGACGGTGAGGATCCGCGGCGGCGATGGTATTACCCGAGCGGTGACGAGCCGCGCCCCGAGGAGTTCCGGCGGTTCCATCAGGCACTTACCGCCGAAGCCCCAGACGGGTATGAACCGCATTATTTCAAGGTCCAGCCGGCGGGGAAAGCGCCCGCGCGGTGCGGCAGCTGGAAAACCGATGAGGCGCGTCTCACGATTGATGAGGCGATCGAATGGCTCCGCAATGGTGGGAACGTGGGCGTCGCCGGGCGACCGGACGACCCGCTGATTAACGTCGACATCGACGACGACGAAGCAACCACTCCGGCGGATGTCCCGACGTCGCTCCGCGCGCGGTCGCGATCGCGGACCGGGTGGCATACTTGGTATTTCGACCACGGCGACGAGGTCCCGAATATCCCGACTGACGAGTACGGCGAGGTTCGGACCGACTGGCAATACGTCGTCGCGCCGGGGTCGTTCGTCGCGTCGATGGGCGAGGAGATACCCGACGCCGCCGACGACCCCGGATACTACACGGTCGAAGACGACACCGACGTCACCGAAATAGAGTACGGCGACCTTCCTGAGGTGTTCCGTGAGGCCGCCGAGAGCGTCGTGGAGGAGGATGAGGATGCCGAGAGCGTCGACGCGTGGGACGGCGACAGCGCCGCCGCGGAGAGTAGCGATGGGCGGAGCGCTGTGTTCGATATTGAGGCGGCCGACCTCGTCCAGGCGACCGACGCCGGCGAGCGATTCACCTCAATCTTCCACGACAGCGATACGGGCGCGAATATGTCCGTTTCAGGCGATAAGCTCCATTGTTGGCGCCACGGTGTCGCTCACGGGGGACTCCAAGCGCTCGCGACGCTGTCAAGCGAGGCGTCGTACGGCTGCCGGGAACTCGGGGCGGCTCACAAAAACAGCGGCGCGGGATCGAATAAGCTCAAAGGCGATTGGCGTCTTGTATGGGCAGCGTGGTACGAGGCGAAACGACGCGGCGCCGTCCCATCGGATGACCCCGTACCGTACCGGGCGCTCCGCGGCATCGCCGTCCGCGATGGAGTCGTCGACGAGAGCGACCTCGTTGACCGCGACGGCGAGACGGGGGATATCGTCTCTGACTCCGACGATGATGACAGCGAGACGTACCGAGCGCTTCCCAGCGGAACGTACGATGAGGTTCTCGACCATATCGAGGATACGTACGGTGTCGATCCCGGCCGCGACTCACTCAACTCCGGGCGACCAGACTCCGAAAGCGACCCCGAGATCCAGAAAGGGATTGATGTGACGTTCGCCACCGAAGTCGCGTGGCGGGCCGCTGGTGCGGTCACTCCCGATGAACTTAGCGGCGACCTGCAGGTGCCGACCACCGACGACGGCACCAGTTGGGAGTGCCCGCGGTGTGGCGGCGAAATCGGTGTCGTGCGGGCAGCTGCCCTCGATATGAGCATCGCCAGCGGATGTTGCCCCGATCTCACCGACGAGACGTACCACAACGCCTACCAGCACACCCGTCGGTCGCTCGATGCCCCGCTCCCGGAGTACGTGGACCACCGGATGGCGACCGAACGCTGGGACGTGGTTCGCGGTGCCCTGCAGCAACTCGACTTCTGGCATCTTGACGCGGACAGCTTCAACAGCGAGGTGACCGGGCGCGGCGACGACATCGACGGCGACGCTGAACTGACGCTTGACCCCGCGTGGCGCGACTCTGAGGGTGGTGAATCCGTCCTCGTCTTCCCCTCGGGTACTGTCTACGAAGCCCACCCCGATCATGAGGGCGTCCTCAGCGTCCTGCGGTTCGTTGCCCTTGATTCGGGTGCCATCTCGTGGGACGAGTTTACCGACGACGAGTACCTGCTCTCGGGCGACACCTTCCGGCACGTTTACGAGATTGCCCGGATGTACGGAGCACCGCTCCCTCGCTGGCAGGGAACCGACGCTTATCACACCGCTGTCCTGCCACCAGCGGACGAACTCGTCAACGAGGATATCGGGCACGACGAACGCCTGCAGGCCGCACGTGACGGGGTTGCCGACCTCTATGCAGAGGCTGCCGAGACCGACGAGGCCTCGCTACTCCGCGTCTTGCCGGCACTGGGCAAGACTCGACAAGTGTTCGCGCAGGCCGACGAGTATCCTGCACTCTACACTGCCGATCGCAAGGAACTGATGGCTGAGGCCGTGGAACGGGCGAACAAATTCGGTGTCTCCTCGTACATCCTTCCAGTGTTCGCGGAGAACGGCCCGCCGTCGGAGGTAACCGAAGCGGCGGCCGCCGCCGTTCGGGAGAATGGCCAGCACCTGCTCGGTCAGATGTGGCAACTCAGAGATCTCGTCGAAAAGCGTCTTGACAAGATCGATGCGGAACTTCCCGACCCCAGCGAGTGCGACACCACCGACGAGGACGAGGTACAACTTAACCGGGAGAGCTGCCCGGTCGCGAACGGTAAGCACGGACTCGGGTGGTGGCTCACTGTTCACGCCGCTCGTGAACGAGGCTTCCGCCCACAGCAGATCCACGAGAACGCGCCGGCGCTGTTCGGTCGCTATCTCCCGTGTACCTGCAGCGACGACGAGGACGTTGAGGACGGGGGGGTCACCTGTCCGTACACCGAAGGATGGGAGACTGCGACTGATCCCGAGGCTCCTATCGATGTCCTCGTCGGTCACTACACTTACGCAAACGTCGAGGGGGCTCGCACCTACTCGGTGAAGGAGAACGACCAGGTGCGAAAGGAGCCTCGTGTCGTTGCGCTTGATGAATTCGCCGGTGACGCCTTCCAGCGTGACTTCGGAGACGAGTACCCCGACCACGCCGCGTGGCTCGGCGGCGCTCTTCGCGAGGACGTCGACGACTGCGAGGACGTCTTCCGGAAAGCCGATGACATCTGGCACGACGAGGTTGTCCGCAAGTGGCTCGACGGCGACAGCATCAGCGACGAACACGCGGAGATCTCTGGCGTCCTCGGCGCGGCAGACGACGCTCTGGACGCTACCGAAACCGCCGAGTGGCTTCTCAAAAATCGACGAGGCGCCTGCAGCGATCTTGGCGTTGAGGACGCTCTCGGTCGCCTCACGAGCCTGCACCCTGAATGGGACACCGACGTCGTGACGACCGTCACAGCGGATCTCACAGTCGCTGTTACCGACGAGGACAACCGAGGCGGGCACACCAGCGTCCTGAACCACATCGACGAGCTGGTCGACCGACTCCGTGGAACCCAACTGAGCGACGGGAGCATCAAAGCCGCACTCAACACCGCCCTTGATAACGCCCCGCACGTCGACGGGGCGCTCGGCAGCCTCGTTAAGGATGCCGTCACGGGCTACCGCCAGCGCGATGACAGCGCTCGCGGACGGCTTAATGCCGCGCGGGCGGCCCTACAGGGCGGCCGTGAAGGGTGCGAGACGCTCGCTATGCACGCCGAGGACGGCTACGCCCATCCACTGGCCTACGCGCTACTGTACGGCCTGCTGGCCCCCAGCGACGACGAGAACGTTGCGACCGTCCGCGCGGAGAGCTTCACCTTCGGCCGAGATGAGGGGACGACCCTCAACTCGGTGGACTACCGGAAGAGCAGCATCCTCGTCGACCGCAACCAGAACGGTGCCGTCGTGAATCACCCGCCGGGGTTCACCGCTGGCGGCAGTGAAAATCCGGTTGTTGCTCTTGACGCGACCGGACGCTCAAGCCTTTGGGAGCTGATTCTCGGTCGCGAGGTGACCACCCGTGACATCCACGACTCGATGCGCGAGCGACGAGAGTTCCTCAGAGAGGTCTACGGCCTACAGATCGTCCAGACGAGCCAGAACGCATACTCCTACGAGGGCAACCCGAGCGGAAAGAACCTCGATGACGATATCGAACTCGTGGACAAGGTCGGCCGCCAGTACGCCGGTGTCATCGGCCAGAAGCCTGCCGTAATCACCACGAACGACGTCGAAAATCATCTTGAGGACCGCCTGAGCGATGTTGCTTCAGCCACCGAACACTACGGGAACCTAAAAGGATCGAACGCGCTGGCCGATTCCCGGCTGGCCGTTTTGCTTGGGTGCCAGCACTTCGGCGACAAGTTCGTTGAGCGGTGGGCCGCACTTGCCGGCGGGGAAGTCCACCGGACGGGCCGGGGGTCGACGCTCAATTACAACTCCCCGATCGGAAACGAACTGCTCCGGCATATGCAGGAGGATCAGGTGATGCAGGCCGCGCTCCGGTTCGGCCGCGACTCTGGCGGCGCTCTCGTCTTCGCACATACTGCGGCCCTTCGCCCCGATCTCCCGGTCGTCGCGGAGGGCATGGTCATCGAGACGTTCTCGAAAGGCGCACAGGCGACCAGCGACGCACTCTCCCAGCTTACTAATCGTCGGAAGCTTACCGTGGCCGACGTCGCTGACGCGCTTGACGACCCGCCAGAGCGGCGCACAGTGCGACGACACCTCAACCGCTTCACTGATGCCGGGTTCCTCAAGAAGGACGCGACGCCGAACGGCTACGCGAACGAGTTCTCGGTGGTCAAGGAACCGCGGCCTGCACGGATTGAACTACCCGACTGCGACACCCGTGCCGCCGAGGACGACCCCGGACGAGACGCACAGGGTGTTTACTATACGTGGTCTGTCCGGGTTCATCCGAACGACCCACAGGGTGGTGAGCGTCGCGAGGTGAACGAGGCGCAACTACCAGCACCTGGTGGGGCTGCTGGGACCGAGGTGGCCCCGGTGCCGCCGGACTGACGGTCGCGACCTCCATCCTGCTTGCCCCGGTCACCAGCTACGCGTTTCGCCGAGATTCATCCATTACAGGATTCGATCCTCTGTTTAGCTATCGATATTACGTGAAACTGTCAGAAACGGTGTGCAAGATACAGAGTCTGACGGCACCGTAGAAAGGGTAGTCGATAAGTGACTAGAATCCATTGGATAACTCTGCTCTAACTTTGATCTATAATTTTCATAGGTTATTTACATCAGCGTCCCGTTAAATCAATAAACTGGTTGATAACGTGTTTAAAGAAAATAACGAGTATCAACAGGAAAAGCTATTTTCGCCTGTAAAGAACCTTTCTACCAGTATTGAAGAGAAATTACAAAATCACTGGTCAACTCATTTTCATCAACATATATTTACTCAGATAGATGAAACAAAGTTCGAGCGGCTATACCACGACGGGTATAGCCGTCCGAACAAGCCCGTCAATGAGCTTGTCTCACTGGAGATTATCAAACACCTGCTTGGTCTCTCTGACGAAGAACTTGAATACGCCTATATCTTCGATTTTCGCGTCAGAAACGCACTTGGGAAAGAAACACTCGGCGACAACATCTGCCAAAAGACGTTCACCAATTTCCGCCGGCGGTTGATGGAACACGAAGAAGAGACTGGTCAGGATCTGTTACACGAGGTTTTCGAAGATCATCGCAACTATTTCCAAGAAGAGTTTGAGATCGATGCCAGTACGCAGCGGATGGATTCAACGTTTATCGAGGCGAACATCAAGCAACTCTCCCGTGTTGATCTCTTCGCCAAAGTTCTCCACAACTTCCTGTGCGATCTCCCTGAGGAGATCGTACAGGAGTTGCCCGCTGGTATCGACGAGTTCGCAGACACCGATAACTTGGAACTGTCCTACCAGCTTGAACCAGGCGAGATTCCAGCAACCATCGCTAGTTGTCCACTCTGGCTCAAGAGACCAGTTGCTGACACGTAGTGATCAGAATGACGCGACTGAATCAGTCGCCTGATTCAGCCGCCGTCCGGATGGATGCGTGATGAGGCTACCAAAACTCAAACGCATCCTCACAGATCCGGACGAGTACATTTCGAACAGCCAGTTGAAGTCTCTTAGCATGGAGTTGCTTGAGCTGATACCGATGGAAGGAATCGAGGGCTCTGGCCTCGATTCCGAGGAGATCATGGAAGTCGTCTTACGAGCTGCTGTTGACACAACCTCAGTCAACGGCGTCACAACGAATACTGAGGACACGCCAAACCGCGAGCCAGTGATGGACTGGTTGCACACCCTGGAGAAAGAGCCGATGCTCGATGCTGTCAACGATATCCTCGCACTGGTGGCAATGACGGTTCTCGACCGCGGCGGGTCGAGAACCATCTGTCTGGACTTCATGGACAATCCGTTCCACGGTCATCCAGACGACGAGGACGAGTTCAGGAGAATGGAAGCACGGGACGGAACCACGAAGTGTCACCGGTACTGTACTGCGTTCGTCATCGCGCAGGGAAAGCCACTAACACTGGCAGTTGAACCAGTTGATGGCGAGGACAGCAAGGCCGACGCGGTCGAGCGCGTGCTCGCCCGCGTCGAGACATATCCATTCGAGACCGACCAGATCCTCATGGACAGAGACGCCTTCGTCGGGGAGTTAATCGGTGTTCTTCGGGAGACAGCACCGCCAGTCTTTCCGGTCATAACCCGGAAAGACTCGCTCCGGGAGAAACTTGCTGTCACTGCTTCGCATATGACAGAAGAGACGGTCTGTGAAGACAAAGAGTACGAACAGACGTATCCGCTGGCAGTGAACGTCACCTACCAGAACGGTGATCGTGGAAAATCAGGGCTCAAACAAACGGGCTACGCGGCGTACGGTCTGGAAGACCGCACGCCGCAGCAAGTGGCGCAGGTCTACAACCATCGGTCACGGATCGAGAAGAGCTATGAGAAGTTCCGCGAAGCGCGTGCTTTGACAACGACGCCATCGACGATAATTCGGCTCTTCTACGTGGGTGTCGGGTTCCTGTTGGAGCAGTTGTGGCTCGTGTTGCAATGGGCAGTGCTCGCCCGGCCACGGCGTGGCGGGCGAGCACTCCCGACAGATTTCACGTTCAGTGATGGGTTTCTCCACGGGATCGAGCAGGTGTTAGACGATGAGCTCGGCTGGAAGCAAAAGCATCGGACAAACAGTGAAGGGTTACCACCAGGATACGAGCACGGACTCGGCTGAGCCGCCTCGCTTCGGCTGAAGCGAGGCTGGCGAACAGCGACAGCTATCTTTTGACGGTCGTCGAAATAACTGCCACAGCGGACAACAGCCAAGTATTTGATATTTTTCTAACTCGGTGCAGCGTCAGGAGTGGAATTCGTCTCGTTTCGGCCTTCTTATCGTGTTAAACCGGACTCTTGCCACCGGCGCTATCGATAGAGTGGACAACTAGCGACCATGGAAACACTCGCTGAGCATACCGCGTGGCTTGTTGATCGGTTCGAAGATGACGATGAATACGCCGAGTTGGAGAGCTTTGCTCATCTTCAGCAGGTTCTCGACGAACAGTGTTATCGCATTGCTGAACTCGAAGATGACGATGATGAGGACGATTCTGCTGACCAACGCCAGCCCGGTGACGACTCGTCACCGGACTGGCAACCACTCCGAACGTACACCTCTCCCGAAGAGAGTACCAACACTGAACAAAATGAAGAAAACACAGGCTCATCCGGAGAAAACGCCGATGACCAGTCCGATCACGTCGGGCTGAAAGAGCCCGACGAGATCGACAGTGGCACGATGCAAAACCCTCACGATGAGGACGCAACCTACCGCTCGAAGAACGGTGAGGACTATCACGGATACAAGGCGAATGTAGCGGAGACGTGCAATGGTGAGAATCCATTCCGACTCATCACTGCGGTTCGGGTCGATACCAACAACACGGACGACGGCGACCTCCTTGACGAGGACGTAACGACCCTCTCAACTGAGACTGGGTTACGTGACCTGCTCGTGGATGGCGGGTACACGCACAAGGAAGTAGAGAAGCGCTGCCGTGATCAGGAGATCACGCAGCACTTCTCTGGAATCGTCGGTCAACGGCCTGGAGCGGAAAAGATGTCGCTGGCTGCGCCGGAGTGGGACGGGACGAGAATGGTTGCGTGTCCTGCCGGACACGAACCATTCGACCAGAACCACTACGAAACCGGTCGTATTTCTGGAAAGATGGAGAAGGAGTTCTGTGACGAGTGTCCGCACAGAGAGAGCTGTTTCGTCAAGGAACAACAGAAACACTATAGCTACGGTTTCAGAGAACGGCGGGTAGAAATTGCGCAGCGACGCAAGCGGTTAGATGACCCGGCTGAACAGGAGTTTCTGAAGTTACGTGCCGGCGCTGAGTCGTTGATCAACGAGATGTATCACAAAGACGGGGAGAAAACGAAGTTCGCAGGAAAAATCAAGGTGAAAAACGGGTCAATAGCGAAAGCTATCGGGAGAAACCTGAAGCGAGCCTCCGGATTCTTGGAATCGGAGGCGAAGCAAGAGAAATCGGCGGGATAGTCGGGCAGACAATTCTGTTTGTCGCTGTCAGCTAGATCTTCTGTGGTGACGGCTCGCTTCCGGTGAGATATTCACTGGTGATTGGGGCGGGGTGTTCCCGGCGGAACACCCCTTTCTACGGTGCCCTCAGAGTCTGTATGCAGCAGGAGAATATTGTTCGTTTCATGGCTTGAACGGTAAAACAGCCGGTAGGTAGGCCTGCTTACACGGTCGCGTTAACTTTGGCGTGAGTTGTGCCGGACGGCGAGGGCTTTGAGCCACGATTCTGCTGTCTGCGGTTCGACATGGCTGAAACTAGTTGCAAATGAGGAGGTTCGTCGTTCTATCTCCCAAAAGACACGTTCGATGGCATTCCGATTCCCGTGTGAAATCATCTGGAATCGGTACCCGTCTTCGTCGAGGACGTTCACCAAGTAATCGGCGTCATCGACGAGAAATTCGACGCCATCTAGCCGATATTGCCGATGAAGCTCGGTCAGAAACCATCGCATCGTCTGTTTCGTCGTCGCTGGAAACAGCCTGAAATGGAGGATTTCGTTCGTTTGGGGATCGACGGCACCGTACAGCCAGTAGTCGTCACCGTTGATGCGGATCACTTTCTCGTCGACCGCAAGCTGATCCGCACTCACCGTCGAAACCGGCTGTAGATCGGCCTTGTGCACCCAGTTGTGAACCGCGACGTGACTACGTTTGACTCCCAACTCGTCGAGAAACTGACTTGCATCTCTCGTTGACATACCGGCGAGATGACACCGGATGCCCACTTGAATCGCCCACTCGGGAGTCCGCTTTCGCTCCACAAACGACAAGTCGATCCACTCGATACATCCGTTGAGGCGGTCGAATTCTGGCATAGACACTCGGAACTCGTCCGCCTCATCCTCTAACTTAACGCGACCGCTTACACACCACACACTCTCAAGTGCGTGGTTACGGGAAATAGTGCCATGTCAAACGAATCTGCGTGTCGCTACACACTAGTCACAAATCTACACAAGCCGAGTATTGATGCCGGAGAGACTATTACGTGTGATCTATTTATTATTGGGTCAGGTGCGGTTCAGCGTTCACAGATATTCGTTGGACACTCAAACCCAAATTTGGTTGATGAAAACATCGGATATGTCAAAACGTCGCTTATTATCGATGAAAATGACGAAATCGTGTACGGCGACGCAGCGCTCGATCATGCCCGTGATCATACAGATAACTTGAGTGAGGCAGGTGGGCACTATTCATTCGACAACAGGTACTTCGAGACGATCGACTATGACCTCGATGAGATTGAAGACCTTGATTTTGGGGTTTCTTTTCTCGAAACCCGACATGACACCCACGTCCCTCTGCAATTTCAACTTCCGACGTCTGAGAACGCCAAACCGGGTGACTATACCATCCCATTTGTACTCACATACGAATCCGAAGAAAGCGTGCTGCGACAGACAAAAGAGCCAATTAGCATACACATTAACGATGCACGTGAGCAATGGGAACCGTGGCCAACTTACGCGAGAATTGCGATCGCCGTCATTGGGACGGTTTCGCTTATGTTGACTGCTGTCTCTGTAGCACTCACTGCTGGATTGCTATAGAGATGACGCACCAGTAACGCTCAATCGATTTGTTCTTTCGATTCGTACCACTGCCTGAGAAGATGGTCTTCAAGGTTGAACAGCAATTGAACAATAGGGCTTTCCAGATTCAACCGATAGTGCTGACTGCCCGCACTCTTATGACCATGTTTGATAATACCGTACTCAATAAAGCTCTCGCGATGATTGTACACCGCTCCGCGACTAACACCCGCGATACGGGCCCAGTCTGAAACATTAAGCTGTTGTTCCGGTTCGCTTAGGAACGCAGCCAGTAATTTCGGTTCCGGATGGTCCCCAAAGACCCAGGTCAGAGGCGTTCCTTCGGCATATGGGTCTTCGATATCTGCCGTAATATCGGAGTCTACGGGTGGGTCGCGGGTCGCCGTTACGGGTTCATCCTCATGTTCGTATTTGTATTTCAGAAGCGTCGCTTCCAATTCGATTAGGAGTTCTGTCGTCTTCGTGTCTGACAATTGGTATAGCTTGATATCAGTTTGGCCGACTTGTCCCATCTCCTCAAGGATCCCGTGATCCAATAGGTTACTCAAGTGATCGTAGACGTTGTTTCTGATCACGCCCGCTTGGCGTGCAAGGTCAGATTTGTTGAGTGGCCGGTCGTGTTCGCTCAGAATCGCCGCGACGAGTTTGACTTCGGGGTGGTTCCCCAAGACCCACGTCAGTGGCGTATCGTCAGCATAGGAGTCATCTTCATCTCGCGGTTCTTTCGTGTCGGTCTGGTCTCCGACACCCGATTCGTGGTGGTTCTGGTCTGGGTGAGACATGGTGGCTTCGAAAGCGTCCGTCCGGTTCCACATGGATGGCGCCCGTATGAGGGCACCAAAACTAGCCACCAATATAATGGTTTCCCTCCATACAGAGGTGGGCTTTGGAGATACACACCCCTGCAACAATCACCGATTTAACTACTATATTAGGGCCATTATGATATAACTGAGAATACAAGTATGTCTCACGTTCCCACGGATCTCATTGATGATTCTGACGACCATCGGTTTGCGGAGAAGCTCATTCGCAAACTCGGCAATAATTGTTGCGACCCAGATAATCCTGTCTCAGTCCGTACGCTGATGACCTGGTTACGGGATAATGTGAGTCGGCGAGCGGTGAAGCGTATATTGGGGCAATTAATCGCTGATGAACGGACGCCTGTTGAAGGGGACGTGGAGGAGGAAGTCTACCTATCGATAGACTATTTCCACAATCCTGGATCGTCGTCGTACGGCAATTAGTACGGACTGTCGATCCACGTAGTGTCAGCTCCTCTCTCCTCTGCAAATTCAAGGGCTTCCTCAAACGACGTCAGCCGGATATTCTTTCGGTGGCTGCCGCCGTACGCTTCAAGGGGGACAGTTGGATGGGTGACCATCTGATCGATGACGTCTTTCACCTGACCTTCCTGATGGCTCGGGAACCAATTTGCGACGGTGCTTCGCTGCTTTTTGTGGGAGCCGACCACTTTCTTTCGTAGCAGCTTCTTCATCACTTTCGCTGCCATCCGGGCAGTCTCCTCGTCATCAAAGGGGTCGAGAGTGATGGCAGTCATCCGTTGCACCTTGTGTGTATCGCTAACAAACGACAGTATAATAAAGCTTGTGCTGAGAGAATACACTGATGGATTTTGAAGATACGT
Organism: Haloplanus sp. CK5-1; assembly: GCF_037201915.1. Classification (NCBI taxonomy): domain Archaea; kingdom Methanobacteriati; phylum Methanobacteriota; class Halobacteria; order Halobacteriales; family Haloferacaceae; genus Haloplanus; species Haloplanus salilacus. Next base: position 3,013,960 of record NZ_CP147505.1, read on the forward strand.
TAGCGTATTCCACTGCAACAGACTTTTGTAATATCGGGGCGTATTGGGGGTACGGGCAGTAAAAATCCGCTATGGGAGTCGTGCGAGCGAATGCGTAGTAGCATTCGCAAGACCACCCAACTGCAAACCATGATACACACGCTATCCCTCCGGAAAACGATTGCGAACCTCTGCCAGGTCAGTGTCAGTGATGAGTTTACCAGGTTCATCCGATCGAAGGCACCGACTGGGTTGGTCACGGACTATTTCGTCGAGACATGTTCGGACGTGATCACTCTGCGGGACAAGTTCACAGACAACCTAGCCTCGATCCCAGTTACAGATGGCGGAAAGGACGTCCATGTCAGTGACCCCTATGCTGACGGGACGCCCCTCACATGGGTGTTCGGCAACACTCCGGAGACGAAGGTTGTCGCTGCGTTCCTTAGTGAGCCCGATACAGCACTGGATACCACCGACATTGCGCGCCTGGCAGGTGTCAATAGAACCGTTGCCGAGAAGCAGGCAAAGCAGCTTGACAAATATGGTCTCGTCTCTTGCCACGGGGGTAATGAGACGGAATTGGTCTATCAGTTGGACATCCAAGATGAAAACGTAGTCCGTCTCCACAAGATGGAGGACAGCTTCCTGAAACGCGAATACAACCAGGGAGGGTAAAATGTACTGCTTTCACCACTGAGGCGGTCGAAGTATTGTTACTTTGTGAGCGGTACCCGCCACCGAGTAACAGCCCGACTGGAGCCTCCGTGATAGCTCATTGCAACGAAAGTAAACGGATCCCGTAAGGAGGATTGTAGAATATTATTCGCAACTATGAACAGCTGTCGGTGCCGGTCTGGGAAGTATTGTAGATCTCGGAACCGACCTTGATAGTGCTCTGTCGCGGGCGGTGGTCGGTTGGTGGATATTTCTCCAATGCCCGACGTCGACAGTAGTGGAAGGTCAAGTAGCTGTACTTACCGACTCAATTAGCTCACGTTGGATGCCGAACCGATGACCGACTCGCGCTGTGTATTCAGCATGGTCGTCAGCAACTCTCAACACTCCGCAATATCGGTAGATGGGGCAGCGTGGCCTCGATCCCCGAAAGATGGACACTGGCAGAGATGACGAGCGGCCTCTGCTCAGGACCACTCTGGATCTTCGGCGAGCACATCAGGCACATGCCCCAACTCCCGGTGAGCACGCTCGCGTAAAGTCTCGGCCAGTTCTTGGTTGAACTGTCGACCGCGTCGACCGTGGTGCACTTCTCGATGGCAGTTTGGACAGAGAGCGATCACCGCGTCAGGATGGTCGGGGCCGCCATCGCCGAGCCGAAAGACGTGGTGAACCTCCAGGTACTCACCGCCAGAGGCGGTGACAAACGGCGCCTCGTCGCCACATCCTTGACAGACACCATCGGCCCACTCAAGTGCATAGTTTCGAACCGCCTGTGAGGTGGCGTAACTCGGGCCGCCGCTGGTCGTCTGAGCCGGGCTTTCGTCTGCGGCATTCTCTGCGGCCACCCTTATTGATCTGCCGGAAACTGTCTCTTTTTCACCGTCAGAACCGTCGCTGAGCTTTCGGAGGCGGAAGCGGATTTCATCCCGAAGCTTCCCATCAGCGCCAGCTCGCTCCTCGAAGTGGTGGTCGACGTACTCGTACTCCCCGAGGTATACGACAAACGTGTCGTCGACGGATGACTCCTCAAAGAGATGGACCTCGTTTCCATCCTCTGCGTGGTCCCGGAGGCCCGCGTTTGCCCGACCGTTCGTCGTCGACCTATCAAAGGTCTGGTTACCGGTTCGACCCTGTCCAGAGTATACGAACTCCGTCTCAGAGACGAACTCGTCTTTGTAGCCGTGCTCCTCGCCGCTGTCTCCAGTGAAGACGAAAACGCAGGGTACCTGAGCGGAGACGGATATCCCACACTGTGGATTACCACCAAACTGGTCGTGGATACGCTTCCGTTTGATCCGCTGCCCGACGTGGAAGGGGACATTCGACATGCAACCTATAATACTCAATCACCCACTTCTTTCTTGTCGGCAAAGACGGCCAATTATGGCAGCAGACTGGAATTTCTCTGACGCGCCAGCGATCCTCATCGATACGTCTACGCCTGTCCAGAGGCAGGACACCTACAGAGTAAGTGAACCGCCCTCTTCGGCAAACAGGTTAGCACGATTCCAGTGCTGAATACAGAGGGTGTATTCAGGAGGACTGTAATCGCTTGTGTACAGCCCTCCATTTGTGTCCACTAATTCGACCGAACTCAACATCAACTTGCTTAGTGATTTCATGGACTAATTCATCACGTTCTACCGGCTCGATTCTATGCTCATCCGGTAACCGAGATTCAAATACAACAAAGTCGGTTTCATAGTAGATTACTTCGAGTCCGTGATGGATTTTTAACTCTATCTGTTCATTATCCTCCAATAAATTTAAGAAATCATCTGCTTCCGCTTCAGTTAGTAGCTTTTGATCAGATGTAGTTGTACTATCGTTCCAATACTCTATATGGCCATTCAAGCTGGCGAGACACACCGAACACAGTATCTCTATAGCTAATCGCCTATCGCCCTCAACAACGACATCACATCCAGGTGGCTGTACAGATCCTCCAACAAGGTAGCATGCGTGTGCTCCTCCTATTTTGTCCCCGCAAATATCACACTCATAACGTTCCTGCCGCTGTAGCCGATCTGGAATGATCTCACGATTCATATTCTATGCTCACATAGACCGTTCTTAAACGTCTATGCCCCAACCCCGTTTTTGCGAGATACGCGCTATGTATTCAACACGAGACGGAGAATATCAACGCATTTCGATAGGAGGCTGAGCGACATGCAGGCCGCTGTAGTAACTGGACATATCTCCCTCAAGTATCGAAGCGGACCTGTCCAATAACAGGCATTTCTAAACAGACTGTCGAAAAACGCCGTTGTTTATATACCCATACTCCCTGTCGAAATCCACAACATGATGGACTGTCCAGAGTGCGGCCATCGGATGCCGATACACGTCCGAAACAACGGTGAGGATGGCGAGGATATGCACCGTTGTGGGATGTGCCGCGACGAATACCCTGAATCCGAGTGGCGGGCGTGACGGTCGCTTACTACGTTTGTGTTTCGACGGCCGAGTAAAGCCTGGACTGGCTGCTGCGATCTATCGCTGATTACGCCACCGATAGCCTCGGTACCGTCATCATGACCACCGGCACCCACCGGGAGGACTACCGAACTGGGAAGGCATATTTTGCCGCCAACCCGAAAGCGCGGTCCTGTGAATCTATTTCTATCCGATGGGAAAGCCTGCCGGCGTAGTCACAGAGAACAGGCTCGAAAAAATATCGGTGGTTATCCGTCAGAAGGAGTCCAGTCAGGCTTGGTATTCCTGTGTATCCCGGCATGCGTCGGATCTGGAGGTGATCGGGTCTGTCAAGATCGCTTGTCCAAGTTAGATCGGACGTGGCAGAGGGTTTGATCCGATAGTCCAAAAGCGGGAGACTGCGGCGCTCTATTAGCAGGCGACACCGTATAATAAGCTCTGGACCGAGTCGTCTAATGGCCTTTCTCCTTCCGAACTGTTCAGTACAATCTATTCTGGTCCTCGGTCCCGCCAACATCAAAGCTACGTCCGTCAGTTAACCTTCTACCGTTGATGACGAAGTTTTTGACGGATAGGTCGGTATGTTCCTAATATCGACGGAGAGGAGTGCTAATTTTCAACTCGAAATCAGGAGACGATTTTGATTTCGGGGTCTGACTGGATCACGATGCAATTCCCCGACAGCGTCACGCCAATAGCGCTTCTTCGTCCGTTGATTGGGTGAGCTAACACGGGAAGGCTTGGCTCGGATTATCTAACGCCGACGTCCCGAAATCACAGCAAAATCCAGAAATTAACGATCAAACTTTGATCAGGTGGTCGTAGATACGCTCGGTGGTCTGGATCGAGCGATGTCGAAGGCGGTTTCGGACATCGTACAGCGTGTTTTCGTCCTCGGTGTTCATCATTCGATAGGCGACACTGTGCCGCAGGGCGTGTGGCGTCACGTCCCCAGCATCTCCCCTAGAGCCATCGACGCGGTAGGGACGGACGCCCGCCATCTCCGCGACCTTGTGTAGCATATTCCGAACTCCCTGGGTACTGATCCGGTCGGACGATCGGCCCGGGAACAACGCAGGCGATTCTTTCCACCTGCTGTTCAGGTACGACGAGACGAGTCGAGTAACGTCCGCGGACAGTTCCATCGTCACTGGACCGGGGCTGTTGTCGTTCGGATAGTCCTTCTGGATGTGGCCGGGGAGATAGAGCTCACTGTTCCCCTCTCGTAACATCTCGACATCGACGTCGACGAGTTCACCCACGCGGAGGCCAGTGTCGTAAGTGAGTGCGATGATCGTCTCGTTTCGCTGCTGGAGATAGGGAGCCCCACCCTCGTAACATGCCGTACGTAGCGCGTCGACTTGGTCGGGAGTTAGCCACACCTTTGCTCGAACTTTGGAGTTTGCATTTTCGGGCATTCGAGGACAGTCCTATTATAAACGATACAGGGTCTAATCACTTCGAACTTTGGACTCCACAAGTAGACTCCCAAGTTCGGCACAACCGCAACTCGGCTGGTTTCAATCCCGATCTTGACAGAATGTTGAATGCTCGATACCAGCGATTCAGAGTACGTCAATCATATGAGTGGGTTGGGATGAACCTATTCAGTTGCATATCCACGGTTGCTCTGAGGGTGCTGTTTATAAGTATCTGAACATTTTGATTCCGGATACGGATTTCGAAGGTTGTTGAATCTCTAAAATTCAGCAAAAATATCGCCTGAATAGACTTTTAATGACCGGCCTGTTTGAACACGGTAATGAGCGACTCTTCGGATGACGATTACTCCCTTGAGCAGGCGAAGGAAGATATCGGGATCCTCCGGCGTGTCGAGAGTGAGACTGTCGAGGCAATCAGGAATACCGAAGAGGAAGCAGTTATCGAATATCTCATCAAGGAACAACAGCTGGACATCGCCCACGAAGGGAAACGCGGACTGGGGAATGTTAGACGTGCTGTCCTCGAATCAAATGCTGCATCCGACGAACTCAAGCGACTAGTGAGTCTTCGGGGCGATGAAACCCCAAAGGACATCTTGGTGCCACGGGAGGTCAAGCGCAACGCACAGGTCGCTCTCGAAGCTGGGAAGCCAGTCGTCCTATACGGCCCGACAGGTACTGGGAAGACAACCTTCGCGAAGCAACTTGCGCGTGAAACCTGCATCGGCTATACACTCAACACCGCTACTCCGTCCTGGACCCCTTCAGACATTATTGGGGGGATCAGTCCAGACTACTCTGGCGATTCATTGAGTTATCGTACGAAACTCGGCTGTGTATCGGAGGCTGTACAGCGTGCTCGCCGATTCGACGGCGAGTACGGGGTCATCCTCGACGAGATTACCCGCGCAGACATTTCGAAAATATTCGGGCCGCTCTACACAGCTATTGAAAACCCCCATCAAACGATCTTCGAGACTGACGATGGTGAAACCATCGAGCTCGACGAACGGGTGAATATCATCTGCACGATGAACATGTCCGATAGGACGGTAAACGAGCTCGACAACGCTATTACTCGCCGCTTTGCGATGATCGAGCTCGACGAATACGAGGAAGACAAACGCCGCCAGCTGTTCAAAGACTGGATCAACACCCACATTAGTGGCAATTCGGATCTCGACGAAAGCGAGATTCTCAGGCTCTTCGAACGCGACTATCAGGGGATCAATCACGGCAATGAGTCGACATCCCAAGGGTCAATTATGCGCTTCGGTCCGATGCATTACCGGGATATCGCCATCTTCCTCGGTGTTGGCTGTCGCGAGGGTGGCGCATACGAGCACGACCAGACCGAAGCGGTCGGCCAAGCATTCCAGACTTATATCGTCCCACGTCTGCTGAACTCGGCAGCATTCCCGCAGGTCGAACGTATAGCCGAGCACTATCGAGCACTGAACGGTGAGTTCGATGAATTCGACCTTTCGCCCGCTGCTGAACTTGCAGAACGAGAACTTGAGCAAGAGCGCCGCCAGATGGGATCCTACGAGTAATGAGTACCGTCGACGAAGTGTATGAATTCGGGCAAGACACCTTCAACGTCCCCGAGCGGGGAGAAATCCGGATAGAGGGGTGTCCGTCCAGCATCGCGGACCAGCTTCGTCGCGCATCATTCACACAGGAAAGCCCCGACGTCTTCACGAAGAGTCAGGAATCCCTTGGTTCCGACCAGGAGTATGACGTCGTCACGGTAACTGTCGACGGCGAGAACGACGAGACTCTACACGTTGAGGCGACCGACATCATCGGCGTCGTGAGCTTGACCCCATCTTCGAAAATCCAGGTCGACCCCAAAATCGAGTGGGAGTATATTTTCGATATGCTCCTTGCGATCTACGACCAGAACCGCTCGATCGAGTATCACGGAATCCCGCTTCAGGATTTCCTCTCGGACGATATCGACCTTGACGACGTTTTCGTCGTACTGGCAATCAACTATCTCGACGGCTTGGAGGAAATCGAACGACATGGATTCATCCGTGACCTCGTCATTCGTCGTGTCAATAGCCTGAATGGCCGGGGTGAAATCGATGTCGAGCAGACGCTCCTGAACCACGCACGCGGAAACCTCAAACCCCACTGGATCCGCAACGAAATCGAACATAACAACGCTGCGAACTCGTTGCTCCACTATGCAGGAAAGACCCTCCTCCGACTGTTTCAGCAGAAATCGTCCGAGCGCGATCACCCGGCCTATGACCGTATCTTCTCGGAAGTACACCGAGAAGTCGAACGCTTGGAGGATATGGGAGTCAACAGCAGTCTGGACCGGATGGACGAGTATCGTCGAATTTCGCTGGGGGATCTCCCGAAGCAGCGCCGGTACTACCAGAAAGCGTTCGACGTCTCGAAGGCCATTATGTCGTCGTCGCTTGGACAGCAGCTTCGGGAAGGACCCCGTGAGTTGGTGGTTGACTACGTCCTCAACATGGAATCGTTGTTCGAGCAGTACTCGCAGGTCGTCATCGAGCGCAAGCTCGATTACGTGAAGTCCTATGACCATCTCGGTGAGTTGGACGACGTAACGCCCGTTCGGTCGCCGTCAGTCAATCCCTTCGAAGACGAAAACGAGATCTATCATCAGCCGGATCACGCCCTCCAAGAGGCTGAGGAGACTATCGCAATCCTCGACTCGAAATACTACGCTGAGGGCCACGATCCAGTCAAGGAGTCGCCGTCTCGATCCCGGCTGTTCAGTTATGCCTACTTACTCCACGCTGACCATCTGGGCTTTCTCTGTCCCCTGCTGCCGCCGCGACGACGACGTGTTGTCCAAACCGGGGCAGAGCTTCAAATCATCTCGCCAGATGGGGAGTTCACGCTCGATGGGTACGACGATGCCGTCCACGAATACCTGCACGATGTCCTCGTGGGCGACTACCCAGAACTTGAAGCGTTCCGCGCCGTGACGCAGAACCGACTCTGTCTGGACGGCGCTGACGAGGATGATCTCTGCGAAGCGAAGTCGATGAGTGGTCCGTTCGCGTTCAAGGATGCACGAGATTTCTCGCTCCGTGTTGTCAAGGCCGCAGCTGACGAGCACTCGTGGGATGTCCGAAATCGGTACGATCTTGAACAGGACGGTGACTGGACGCGCGAACAGATTGAAACCCGGTGTGGCCGCCGGTACGAGCATGCAACAACCTGTATTCCCGTGTTCTGTCGAGATGATGGCCAAGAGTGGATCGACCTGTACTTCTTCCAGAACGGTACTGGCCAGGTCGAAAAAGAGGGTCCTCTGAAACTGCTTTAGATAATAATGTACCGAACACCGTATCAGTGGACGACGGATCGAGGACTCACTCACATCCTCTACGACAATCATCAACCCCCAAGCGGGGGGTTCGGGTGGACGAGCCTCTGCGAGGAGTGGCAACTCCCCATCGAAGGCGAACACCTCGAACTCGATGAAGATGTCACCGCGTCGTCTACCACGTGTGAACAGTGCCGAGAACAACTCGATCGCTCGCATGTCGACCATTCGGACGACGACTGCGCTTGCTTACATGGTTGTGTGGTCAAGTTCCGCCGTAGCGGAGACGGGGACATAATCCGAGCACGTCGGCTCTGTCGAGGGGGTTCAGTGCATCACGATATTGCGTTCGAACCGACGTCGTTCACAGGCAATCTCTACGACCACGTCGATGCCGTGTGTGAGGACTGCTGGCAGGCCTACGTCAGTCACCAGTGGAGTGGCGACGCTGAGGGTGGGGAACTTCGGGTCGACGTTTGGACGGACGAGGGAACGAAAACGTACTACGCGGCCTCCGTTGAAGCCGTAAACGCCGGCCTCGAAGCCAGACTTCGTCTGACGAGTGAGAACGACCTCAAATTAGAGGTTCCCCGCGAGAAAATCGATTCGGTTGCCCTGACACCCGCTCGGCGCGTCGATTACTGAACGCCGTACGTGGACTCTGCTCAGAACGGTGCGACGAGCCACTCTCCCCCTTCCTTTCGGTCAAGTTGCGGCCCGAAGACCTCCTGAAGCGGATAGAGTTCGTCGTCGTACCGGAGATCGTAGGTCTTCCCACGTCGGTGGAATGACCCTTGGACGACAAACTGCACGGTCGGTGTCTGGTATTCAAGGTCGTTCGCTCGGCGGTCCATCGCCCGTGCGAGGTCGGCTGCCTGCCCGCCGTCTTCGAAGGCTACACCGAGGCCAACGACACTGACCGTCTCGGGCACGTCGTCGTCTTCCAGACAGTCGATGAACTCGTCAACCGGTATCTGGTGGTCGAACGTGTCGTACGCTCCGTCAATGACGATATTGTATCGGCCGGGAATCTTCCCAGGACCTGCCATCTCGATTAAATCATAATTGGAGGCGTTATAGTAGTTTCAATACAAGCGAAGATCTGATACCCCTCTTCGACTTTCTATTGAATTCAGCAGCTATCACGTAAGTGGAAATAATTTAGTCACTTCGAGTTACCACCTGATATAACAGATTCAACAAAATGAGGTTTCTCACTCTCTGTAGTATCAGCCTCTTTGCTGCTGTGGTGCTGCTTGGTTTAGTGCTGTTTCTCCCCATAACTATTGCAACTCTCTCGACTGTACTCGTGGTTTTGTGGATTTTACGTCGAGACGGTGTCCACGGACAGACCGCTCTGGCAATTGGTCTCTTCTATCTCTTCATCTGGATTATCACTGCGGAAATCGGATTCAACACCGCAGTTACAGACCTCAATCAGCTCGCGTTTCTCCTTTTCGGGGCAGTCGGTGTGGGGTACCTGACGATCGAGCGACTCGTCGCAGCTGCTATCGCTTCCGTTCGGTCTTCTGCTCGTGGCTCGACTCTCGGAAGATTCGGTAGTGCTCTCTTGGGGGCTCTAACGACCTTTATTTTCGCGTACAAAGTAAGCCGAATGGTTAGCGTTCGCACATACACCGCTATCGGGCTCGTTCCCGGAATAGCACTCAACCTGGCCCTCTCGACCGGCGATTTCGGCGCACTTGGACAGTTAATCGCAGAAATATCTGGCTTCGCAGTGATCGGATTTATCCTCGGTGGTGCGTTTCTGCTGGATTCTCTGGAGAGTGCAGTTTCGGGTCTCAGGAAGTATCGAGGCGAAAGTGACGACAGTGTTGATGGGCCGAACACCAGTCCATCGGCCAACATTCAGGAACTATCCGACGAACAATTCCTCAATCTTGTGGAGGGGATGATCATATCCGTTCACGAGCGGGGGCGGTTGATTCCTACTGATGTGGATGGCTACGCCCTTATTTACGCCGAATCAAATGAGGGTGATGAACTCATTATCGCTATTCGTGACCGGGCGATACCACACCAAGCGAGTGAGTTCGTCGCACAACTTGAGCAGATTGGAGACTCTGCAGTTCGGGAACTTGGCGGTCGACCAGACAATCTCAGCCTCGTGACCGACGTGGACCTGAACGAGCAGTTGGGACTCTATCTGGCTTCGGAGGGGCTTGATGTCTTGGACGCGCCGTGGTTCGACGAAAGATTTGGATGACTCCCACTATTTCGGAAAATTCGTGTATCTTAGTCGTGCTCACCGGTGGCCGTTTTCCGAGAATCGTTGATCAGCCATCCCAAGTTCTATATGCTGGCGTATAGTACATAGAGTTGAGCGCAGAGGTGCTGCGTGGAGCCTGTGTGACCATGGCCCGCAAGCCTAGCGGCGTAAGCCAATAGGCGTCGAAGACGGACGTGGGCGCAGGAAATGCACCTGATTTCTACACTTCAGAGAGGCGAGTAGCGAGTTCTTCATAGCCCTTTCTTCGGGTATACTGCACGATCGGCCGGACAGAGGACTCGAACTGGACTGGCTCGCCGCCGCCCATCACACCCTCGAACCAACAGTTCATCCGCGTTGGAACGGTTTCGGCCCTTCGTTGCTCAATTGGCTCTGTGTACACAGGAGTGGAGGAGTTTATTATCTCATTGTATGCGGGACCCCAGAGGTGGTTGAATTCCTCTTTGGTCACTGGGGCTGTCGGCGTCACCTCAGAACAGTGACGAGGATGGTCGATCTGGTATGCAAGATGACTCGCACAGAGGTCGGCGAGCAGGGATGTAGGATAATACAATTCCGACTGGATACAGGTAGCCATCGGTGGACAGCTACCTGAGATTCCCGTGATTGCCCGCCCAAACCGCTCTGCCTTGTCCTCGTTACCGTCGAGAATTACGAGCGAATCTTCGACTCCCACCTGTTCAGCGAGAACAGCAGATTGGACTGCCTCAACACGCTCTGGATCAGACCCGTCTCGTCCAAGATGAGTAGTCGCTTTCAGATACTGGCTGTTGTCCTGAACGACCGTCTCGAAGAACCCAACGCTGTCTTCGTACGTCGAATCAGGTCTCGGATTATATCAACTTCAAACGCGACGGATGGCAGATCCGATTAGAACTTGCCGGCCCCTTGTTCAGTATCGTCAGGAAAGCCGGAAAAATAACGGATTTAACGGCTGAACTCTCCACAGCCCTATCTTCGATTGGTGTCGCGGGAATTGAAGAACGGTTCCGCGAAGCGATTGCTGAATACGCAAACGCCGTGTTCTCCGTCCCCGCATTCACGGTCTCGATAACCCTCAGTGTAGCCGCGTACCTCCTTAAGAAACTCTACGATGCGGAACGTCTGGTTCTCGGAGTCATTCATCAAGCCTCGATTGAAGAGTTACCAAGTTGGATGGGATTGGTTGAGGAAGCGAAAAATAATCCGGATATCACCATTTCCTGACTCTATTACTATCCTTACACAATCTGCGTACGATGGAGGATTCGAACCTCCTTCTGCGAAATTGCTTTGCCCCGCGAATCCCACAGAGTCCATAATGTCAGATCTCGGGCGATGGGTCATATGGGGTCTTCTTCCATCACTGATCGGTGGGCTTCTTCTCAATACTGTCGTCCCCTTCGGCTCAATCAACAGCGATGTCTTCAACGTAGTGCTGACGGACCCCATACTCCGAGTCGGTGCGTCAACTGTCGTACTACTCGCCCCCGTGTACTTCGGCGTGAGCTACATCATTAGGCTCGTCCAGTCTCTCATAGACCGGCGACGAGAAATTAAGAAAAGCAACTCTCCGAGCGTCTACAGTAGCACGTCAAAGCCGAGTAAGCTAACGTGGTACGGCGTCGTGCGACAGTACGGTGCCGACTGGTACGTGGCCTTCGGCGAACCCCGCCGTGGCAGTACCAAGTACGCATACCTCGAGAAGGGGCCATGTTGCCCGAACTGCCAGACCGAAATGGTTCATCGGAACAAGACACGACTCATCGTATTGAAGAAACGAGTATGGTTGTGTCCGGAGTGCGAGACGGTCGTTGAACGGCCCAAAGAGTTGCTATTCGAAGAAGAACGCGGAGTGGAGAACATAGTCGAGAAACACATAACGGCTGCCCTCTCTACTGACGATCCTGAAGAGTACATCGACTCAATTGATGCCCTCGATACGGGACAATGGGGGAGAGGCCTTCCTTGAGGTTTGAGAGTTCACATCCGTATCCTATCGCCGCACGCGGTACACGTTGAGGCTCGCTCTACCGGCTGGTTCACTACCGGCTACTCGAAATAAACAGCGTGAATTTGCTGACTACAAGCTCTATATGCAGCACGCCGTTAGTGCCAATTGTTGAGAGCTCTCACAGATCCATTCTCAGAGGTCAGTCTGAATCCTCGAATCGCTTCACTTTCTTCTGGTCTTTCTCGTAATATTCTATACAAAAACCATCGAGTATCTCGACGAGTTCTGAGTCCGCTGAATCCGACTCAACAACCTGCTCCACAATTTGTGAAACCTGACTATCCTCTATCGCCACATCTCTCTGAGATACGTGGTCGTTAGCGATGGCTTGAGGGTCATCTTTGTCGTCAACTTCATCAAATGCTAGCCGAGTGATGCCACCAGCCACCCCCCCGGCTGCACCACTAACAATCGCTACAAATACAGGTTCAAGCATTATAGGAGCTCGAAGACTGGATTTCCTCAGAGAGCATTTTCCCAACGACGTTCAGTACGCCATTCAATTCACTTGAAGAGGGCTCGTAATCTCTCTCGTGGAACTGGCGTTCAATTTGATAGGTCATCAGCTCCCTGAGCACTTTCGCTAGTTGTCCACTCTCTTGATGGCGGCGGCAACAAGAGTCCGGTCTAACACGGTAAGGACGCTGATACGAGACGAAGTACACATCTGACGCCACGGAGAGTTGAGGAAGAGTCACAAATCTGGATTGTTTTGGCTGTAGTTGTCGTTCAGACTGATCTCCGAAGACAGCTGTCGCTGTTCGCCAGCCTCGCTTCGCCGAAGCGAGGCGGCTCAACCGAGTCCGTGTTCGTATCCTGCTGGCAGTCCTTCTCCGTTAGTCCGGTACTTCTCTTTCCAGCCGAGTTCGTCGTCTAACACCCGTTCGATCCCGTGCAAAAACGCGTCACCAAACGCGAATGTTTTCGGAAGTGCTCGCCCGCCCCGCCGTGGTCGGGCGAGCACGGCCCACTGTAACACGAGCCACAACTGCTCTAACAGAAACCCCACGCCCACGTAGAACAGCCGGATTGTCGTCGATGGCGTTGTTGTCAGGGCACGCGCTTCTCGGAACTTCTCGTAGCTCTTCTCTATCCGTGAACGCTTGTTGTAGGTCGTAGCGACTTGCGCGGGCGTGCGGTCTTCCAGACCGTACGCCGCGTATCCTGTCGCTTTCACACCAGACTTTCCGCGGTCACCGTTCTGATAGGTAACGTTCACCGCCAGTGGATACGTCTGTTCGTGCTCTTTCCCTTCGCAAATCGTCTCTTCGGTCATGTGTGACGCGGCCTTGGAGAGTTTCTTCCGGAGCGAGTCTTTCCGGGTTATGACCGGAAAGACTGGCGGTGCTGTCTCCCGAAGAATACCGATTAACTCCCCGACAAAGGCGTCCCTGTCCATGAGGATCTGGTCGGTCTCGAATGGGTATGTTTCGACGCGGGCGAGCACGCGCTCGACCGCGTCGGCCTTGCTGTCCTCGCCGTCAACTGGTTCAACCGCCAGTGTGAGTGGCTTTCCCTGCGCGATGACGAACGCAGTACAGTACCGGTGACACTTCGTGGTTCCATCTCGTGCTTCCATTCTCCTGAACTCGTCCTCGTCGTCTGGATGACCGTGGAACGGATTGTCCATGAAGTCCAGACAGATGGTTCTCGACCCGCCGCGGTCGAGAACCGTCATCGCCACCAGTGCGAGGATATCGTTGACAGCATCAAGCATCGGCTCTTTCTCCAAGGTGTGCAACCAGTCCATCACTGGCTCGCGGTTTGGCGTGTCCTCAGTGTTCGTCGTGACACCGTTGACGGAGGTTGTGTCAACAGCAGCTCGTAAGACGACTTCCATGATTTCCTCGGAATCGAGGCCGGAGCCCTCGATTCCTTCCATCGGTATCAGCTCAAGCAACTCCATGCTAAGAGACTTCAACTGGCTGCTCGAAATGTACTCGTCCGGATCTGTGAGGATGCGTTTGAGTCTTGGGAACTCCATCACACACAGGAATCCGGGCAGCGGCTGAATCAGGCGACTGATTCAGTCGCGTCATTCTAATCACTACGTGTCAGAAACTGGTCTCTTGAGCCAGAGTGGACAACTAGCGACTTTTTTTTCAAAGTGCGTTGGATTCACCAGTTCGATGTATTCGGACCATCCTTTCCCGTTGATTATGTCTGCGTCGATATCTATGGTTAGATCAGTTGGGAGCTCCAGTGCGGGAATATCCTCTGGTTTTACAGGTACATTCGAAAATTTGTCCTCGTAAGTAGGACGCGGCTGCTTTCGAATTCCGTTCGGCATCGGAATATCTATCCGTATTTCCCCTGGCCTCGGTGTAGATTCCACTTCAAAATCATAAGCAGAGAACTGGACAGTGGGAGATAAACTGAATGTCATTAAATAGTCATCGTTCACTTCGTCTTTCAGCATCATATATTGTTCCCGAGATCGAAATTCCAACGCGAGCCGTCCATCTTCATCCTCTTCCTCATCGACCCTACTTTTGTTATATACTCTGTCAAATTGGACACCCCCGACATGTACCGTTATCCGCAGTATATCATCAGCAGAAATATATTCAACAGTATATTTGTCAGGCTGAGTGCTCTCTAAATTCTCACCTGAGTTTTCCGGGGTCATGAGTGGAATGTGTGATATGAGCCGTTATCAAAGTAGTTCTTACAATCACAATACCCATCTAAATCTCCATAGAATACTTGAAATTCCTATGCAGCGTAACGATATTCTGAACTATCGCTTATCCGCATTAATCGGGCGAAGCGAACCCGGCACCACGTCTTCGTATCGATTGAATTCTCAAAAATATCTTGAGCGACAGCTTGCTGACCACCTCCTCTGTATCTTGCACGGCGTTTCTGACAGTTTCACGCACTATCGATAGCTAAACCGATGGCTGCATCCTGCACTGTACACCGCTCACTCCTTGAAGTTTCAGCGAGTCAGTTGTCGGAGACCACTCGTAAACGCCCATTCTTCAACGTCATGAACTCTTCAAATGAATATATGTCCTCTAAGAATGTTCTTTACCATGCTGAGTATAATCAAAAGTGCACCACAGGATCTTAGATAGCCCGAATTTACTATTTAACAGCATCTCACCGTCTATCTGAAGTAAAGCTCAATAAGCAGCATCTAGCTGTCGTTCCAACAGCTGGACTTGTCTACAATCTCTTTGAGTGATTTCAGTTCTTATTGGAATTGTGCGATAGAGATCTCTTGGCTTCGATATTGGGAAGATAGTACGAAGAGTCTTTATTGACTTTCACTATCTCTTTGCTAAATTCGGTTAGTCAGCGATCGATATCTGGATCACGAACAAAATCTGAATTCACTTTACCTGTCGGTACAGGGGTTATCCTTCCTGTTCCTCACTTACGTCGCTAACACGATTTACTGCTGCACCATTGTTCTCATCAAGCCGTACCCAGTTCTGCGTGTCAAGTTTGCCATCAAGATACGCCTCGCCCTCGTCAGTAAGAATGTAAACACCGTTACCCAAATGTTGAAGTAGATCTTCGTCAGCCAGTCTTCGGCATCTCTTAGCGATATACTGACGAGAATAATGTATTGGCCCTTCTCTCTTCATCTCTGTGGGAGACCCAGAATCATGTTCTCTAATATACTCCAACACCCTATCGTCAACGAGCGTCATCCAGTCTCCAGAGTGGCGCATATACATTCTACCTTCTCGTATCAGATAACACATTTCCATTTAAATAACCATGCATAGTTGTACTCATAGGAGTCTTCGTAAACTATAATATACGGCGGAATGATTAGTAACCTACGGAACCACGCGAGACCCTGTTGGCACTTCGAGATTGGTCGGTGACGCGGACGGTGCTGGAATCACCGCCCGCGTTACGGTTCCGCGGTTAAGCTATGCGAACCGCGAGTACCACGGGACGAATGTCCCGCATGATCCGAGAGGGACCGAGCGGAGAAAGACCTGACGACGACTGTGTCGTCTGTGGAGACCCAGCCGACGGGATCGACGCCGGGCGCGACGGCAACCCGCCCGTCTGTCGACGGTGCGTGAGGATCCGCTTCGACGGCGGAGTCGTCGAGAGCGCGAAGTATCACGCAGTGCGTTCGGACTGCAACTTCGGGGAACTCGAAGACGATCAACACCGCGCGGCGCAAGCGGTCGACGAACACGAGAGCGACGAGCCGCCGCACGCCGTGCACTTCGAGGAGGTGGCTGAGCGATGAGATTCCAAATGCGAACAGACGGCGGTCCGTCCGACCTCGACGTCGACGATGCAGTGACCCGGTGGCTCGGTCGACTCCGTCTCGACCACGCCGATGCGACGGTCGAATCGTACCGGCGACGTCTCTTGCACTTCCTCGATTGGTGCGACGAGCACGACATCGACACTGTCGGCGAGGTGACGGCGTGGGACATCGACGAGTTCGACATTCATCGGCGGGAGGAAGGCGTGAAGTCGATCAGCCTCAACAACGAGTTGACGGCCCTCCGGCTGTTCCTCCGGTACTGTGAGCGCGTCAGCCTCGTCGGCGGTGGCCTTTCCGAGACAGTCGAGCCGCCGACTGTCCCAGATGGTGAGGAGACGAACGACGAGTTCCTTGCACCGAACGACGCCCGTGACTTACTCGCCACCTACCGGAACGGCCGGGACCGATACACGCGCGAGCACGCCGTTCTCGAAGTGGCGTGGTGGATCGGGTGTCGCAAGGGTGGCCTTGCCGCGCTTGACCTCGACGACTACGATGCCAACGAGGGGTACGTCCGCTTCCGCCACCGACCGGAAACGGGGACGCCGCTGAAGAACGGTCCCGATGGCGAGCGCGTCGTCGGCCTCGGCGCAGATACTCGGGACGCACTCGACGGATACATCGAGCACAGCCGTCACGACACCACCGACGAACACGGCCGTCGTCCGCTGTTCGCGACGGCGCAGGGTCGGGCGCACATCAACACCCTCACGAAGTCGGTATACTTCGGGACGGTCCCGTGCCGGTATCGGGAGTGTCCGCACGGCAACGAGCGGCCGACCTGTAAGTTCTACTCCCGGACGAACGGGTACAAGTGCCCGTCGAGTGTGTCGCCCCACCCCGTCCGGTCGGGGTCGATCATGTGGCAACTCAACTGCGGGATGCGCCCCGACCGCGTCGCCGAGCGAGTGAACGCGACTGTCGAAGTGATCGAGACGTACTACGACAAGGTGAGCGAACTGGAGGACTACCGCGAGCGGCGAGCAGACGACTTGGACAAACTCGGTTTCGACGACTCTCAGGAGAGTGATGACGATGCATGAAATCAACAGACTGCGTACGAATCATCGGAACACGGCGGTCCCATACTCCTGTTGGGTCCTCGTGGACGAGCGAATCGAGTCCACGGCGGTCCCACTCGGTTTTACAGGCGAATCACCACCCGGTAGCGACCCCCTTATCACGAGGTGGTCGGCATGAGCGGTGGTGCTCGTCTCACCGATCTGTCGGACCTGCCGACGCCCTGCTGTGACTTCTGCTGTGGTCGGATCGAGTACGAGGGCTCAGGAGTACACTGTACTCGACGAGGGAGTGTGTCGGCCGTGAGACGCCACGGTCCGACCTCTGGCGCGTCTCGTCACGACCACGTCGGACGGGAGTCTCACCTAGCGTGTCTGTCCGGAGTGCAACGGAGGGGATCGCCGGAGAGTGTGGACGTCCCGCTCGGCGGCTACCCCGAGATCGACCGTCCCGACGACACCGCGCGTACGCAATCTTCGACGCCGTCGCCGATCACGCGACGTGTTCGACGGCGGCCTCCCCACAGTGGGGACAGTACTCGTAGCCGTCGGCCACCGACGCCTCACAGGAGCGACAGACGTACTCGGGGTCGGAGTCGGAGTCTGCGTGGTCTCCGTCCACGAACGCCCGTTTCGTCTTCTCGAATTTCTCTCCAGCTTTCCTGAACAGGCTCATCGCCCCAAAGAAGGGAGGGATTCGAATAAGCGTTGGGCAGCGCGCGGTCGCTGGCGCCCCAGTCGGTCCCCGGTCGACCGCGCGGTGGCCCGCTCAGTCCTCTGCCGGCGGCAGTCCCTCGTCGTCCACGACGTCGCCGTCGGCGTCGACGGTGACGACCCCGCGGTTGTTCACGGCGTAGGGATCGAGGCCGATCTCCTCCATGAACCCTTTGTAGAGGCGCTCGACCGTCTCGCCGTCCTTCTGTCGGTCGGAGGCCCGATCACAGAGCGCGATCAGGTCCTCGGGCACGTCGTTCTCGTGGACGATCCAGTGGTTGATGAGGTCTGAGAGCCGGCGGATGGGAGAGGTGAAGTGGCCGTAGATGTCGAAGTTGAGCGCGTGGTGGCCGCCGAAGGGGTCGTTCATGTACTTCGCGCGCGGCATCACCTTCAACACGGCGCGCTGGATCTTCGAGAGCATCCGGTCGGGAGAGGTCTCCAGGGCCCCGTTGACGGCCTTTCGGGGGTCGTCCCACTTGTCGGAGGGGATGGAGACACCGTTCAACTCCTGAATCTCGCGGAGGGCGTCGTTCCACTGGTCCGGCGTGGGCTGGGGGTGGACCCGGTACATCGCCTCGACGCCCCGGTTCCACATCAGTTCGTGCGTGACGGCCTTGTTCGCCTTCAGCATGCACTCCTCGATGATGGTGTGGGCGCGGTCCCGGCGTGGGTTGAGGACGAGCGAGCCGTCCTCCTTGCGCTGTTCGTGCATCCGGTCGGCCAACTCGAACGCGCGGGTGTTCTCGTCGTGCAGGGGCGCGTCGGGATCCTCCAGGCGCTGTTCACACTCCCCGTACGTCAGTCGCTCGTCGCTCCGGATGACGGACTTGTAGATGTCGATCTCCTCGAAGGAGAGCGTCTCGGGGTCGAGTTCCATCTCGACGGTGTGGGCGAGGCGGTCCTCGTCGGGGACGAGCGAACACACCGTCTCCGCGAGTGTCGGCGGCAGCATGTGGACGGTGTAAGCCGGGAGGTAGACGGTGTTGCCGCGCTGGACGGCCTCCTCCCACATCGCGGAGTCGGGGTGGACGTAGTGGGTCACGTCGGCGATGTGGACCCACAAGCGGTAGGCGTCCTCCTCCTCGCGGACGCTGATCGCGTCGTCGAAGTCCTGGGCGTCGATGGGGTCGGTCGTCCACGCGGTCAAGTCACGCAGGTCCTGCCGTTCGTCGAGTTCGGCCTCGATTTCGGCCTGGACGCCGTCGGTTCGCTCCTCGGCCTCGCGGAGCACCTCGCGCGGGAAGCCGTCCCGAATCTCGAACTCCTCGAACAGTTCCTCGCGTTTCTCCTGTAACTGCCGGGCCTCGTCGGGACTGATCTCGACCGGGCCCTGTCCCTCGGCCGTGCCGGCCTCGGCTTGTGCCTGCGAGTCGTTCGTCATACCCCGGAGTAGAGGTGACGGGTAGTTAGACGTGTCGGGCCGGGTATCGCCGACTACGACTCGGGTTCCTCGGGGTCCGCGGAGCCGTACCGCTCCTCGACGGCGCCGTAGTAGCGCTCCAGAAACGCCTCCCGGGAGAGGTGCTCGTCGTCGGCGATGTCGACGAGGAGGGATTCGAGGTCGTCGCGTGGCTGGTGACAGAGGCTCCGGTAGCACGACTTACAGAGGTGCTCGAACTCCTTGCCGCGACGGCTCCACCGGTCGCCCTCCTTGTCGTACTCGCGGGCGTCGGATCGGCGAAGCGACGTGCCACACGCGATGCAGACGACCGTCTTCCCGTCTCCGTCCGAGCCCGAACGCCACATGGTCGACGACAGGCACCACGCCCACTTAGCGTTTGTTACGCGTCGGACGTGCGACGGACGGCGTGGTTACGCGTCGTCGCCGTCACCCATCACCGTCAGCACGGGCCGATCGGCGCTCAACAGCACTGACTGCGTGGTGCTTCCGAACAGCGTCTTTCCGACCGGACTCCGCTTTCTCCCGCCGATCACGAGATACGCCGCGTCCCGGCGTCCGGCCTCGGCGACGACTTCCGAACCGACCTCGCCGACGCGCCCGACCGGCGTGGCCTCGTCGGCGTCGTCGAGCGTTTCCTCGATCACAGCGCGGGCGACCCCTTCGGCGTGGGCCTCGCCGTCCTCGATGGTGTACTCGCCACCACCGCTGTCCCCACGTCGCTCGTACTGGACGCCGGGCGCGAGCGATGCGATGGCGTTGTCGGGTGCCGAGACCGCCTCCCAGCGCTCGTCGAACCGTTCCTGGAGCATGACGTGCAACACGATCAGCGGTTCGCCGTGGGCGGTCGCCATCTCGTGGCCGGCACGCACCACCGGGTCGGGCGTCGTCTCGCCGTCGGCTGCTGCGAGGATGACCATACTCTCCGTGTTCGGACGATTGATAAAAATATCAGGGTTAGCCTGGGAGTCTCACCCACGACGACTCGACCCACCGTCCGTGCCGACGGAACCGTAGGTTTATACGATAGTATTGTATAGTATACCCACAAGCATGAACGAACAGATCTCGAACGGGGTTCGACTCTTCCTGTCGGTCGTCGTTGCGCTATCGCTCGTCCTCTCGGCGGCGGCGACGCCCGTCGCCGCCGCGTCGTACGACGAATACCAGGAGCCCGAACTGGTCCCGACGATCCAGGGCTCGAACGTCGTCGCCCCGGGGGAGACGGCGACGCTGACGGTGCAGTTACAGAACCGCGGAACGGCAGTCACTCACTCCGACGGGAACGTCGACCGACTCGCGTCCGTCGTCGACGCCCACGGCGTCACGCCGGGGACCGCGACGGCGACGACGGTGACCGTCGACGCCGGTGGCGCGCCGCTCGAGGTCGACTCGGGCCCACAGAGCGCGGGCAGTATCTCTCCCCGGAGCGAAGGCGACGTGTCGCTCGAACTCGACGTCGACGAGGGCGCGTCGCCCGGAACGTACGAACTCCCGGTAGTCGTCGAGTACCAGTACATCCACCGGATCAGCGCCGACGCCGACGACTTCTTCATCGTCCGAAACGACGTGCGAGTGACCAAACACGTCACGGTCCGCATCGACGAATCGTTCCGACTGGACGTCGTCGGCGTGACGAGTGAGAACCTCCGTCACAAGGAGGATGGAACCGTCTCGGTGACGGTTCGAAACGCCGGAAGCGAGACGGGAACCGACACGGAACTCCAGCTGCTCGAGACTGGGCAGCTCCGACCCCGGACCAACGGCGTCTCCCTCGGACGGCTGGAGTCCGGCGAGACGGCGACGGCCGAGTTCCGCGTCGGCGTCAGGGATATCGAAGCGGCCGGTAACTACTCCGTCGGCGTCCGCGCCAACTACGAGGACGAGGACGGGACGGTGAAACAGTCCGAGATCAGGCGCGGTACCGTCGGCGTCGAGGACGCCCCCTCCTTTACTCTCGACGCTTCCACCGAGTCCCTCTACGTCGACTCGACCGGTGCGGTGGCGCTGACCGTGACGAACACCGGCGACCGTCCCGTCCGCAACGCGCGGGCGGTCCTCCACCCGACCGAGCCGTTCTCCCCGCTGTCGACGAGTGCGAGCCTCGGCACGCTCGACCCCGGAGAGAGCGCGACGACTCGCTTCAAACTCGAAGTCGCCGACCGGGCCGTCCCGCAGACCTACCCGCTCGTGTACACCGTCGAGTACGACGACGCCTACGACGAACGAGTCACCAGCGAGGAGCGAACCGTCTCGGCGGACGTCGGTCCGGAGATGACCATCGAGACGTCCGGATCGCCCGCCGTCGCGGCCGGTTCGACGGAGACCATCGACGTGACCGTCCGAAACACCGGCGACGACGTCATGCGCGACGCGGTGGCCCGCATCAACGTGAACACGCCGTTCGAGACCGACGACGACACGGCCTACGTCGGCGACCTGGCACCCGGCGAATCCCGGACGGTCACGTTCACCGTGAGTGTCGACGACGAAGCCACCCCGAAAGCCTACACCGTCGACACGACGGTCAAGTACGACAACGCCTTCGACCGTACCGTCGTCACCGGAACCGAATCGACGTCCGTCACGGTGACCGAGGGGGGCGGTGGCCTCCTTGAGACGATCCTCGACATCTTCGGACTGTAAATGAGTCCGATGAACGCCGGACAGCGCGTCCGAGACGGGTTGGAGGCGCTCGGTCGAGTGTCGGCCACGAACCGACGGGCGGTGTTCGCCGTCGTCCTCGCGTTGGTCCTCGTCTCCGGCGGCGTCGCGGCGACGTCGCTCCAGATGAGCATGGGGATGACACTCTACATCGACGACGAGTCCCAGACCGCCGAGGACTGGTCGATGCTGAAAGAGGACTTCGACACAGGCAACAACGTCTTCGTGATGGTGCGGACGGACCAGTTGTACGACCCCGAGACGATCCGGGCCATCGACAGGCTGGATCGGCGGTACACCGCGCTCGACGAGACCGAACGGGTCACCAGCCTCGCCGACCTCGTCAGGATGGGAAACGACGGCCGGATCCCCGAGACGCGGAGCGGCGTCGAGCGGTCGCTGGAACGGGTCCGCGCGACCGACCCCGCAGCGGCTGCGCTGATCGACCAACTCGTCCCGGAAGCGGGAACGACGATCGTCCTCGCGTCGTACGGTGAGATCGGTACCGTCGATCGGGGGGCGTTCCTCCCACAGCGTGGCTCCGATATCGTCTACTCCGAGATGCAGTCGGAGACAGACCTCGCCGTGTTACCGCCGGGCATGGACGTGACCGTGACCGGCCAGCCCGTCTTCGAGAACGCCGCCTTCGGACTGATGCTCCCCGAGATGATCACGCTGTTCGCCGGCGCGTTCCTGCTCATCTTCGGCGTCGTCTACGTCGTCATGCGACGGAAACTCCAGCGTGGCTGGCACGTCCTGCTCCCACTTGGGACGGCGATGACCGCGCTGGTGTACATGGCTGGTGCTATGGGCGTCCTCGGCTACCGGTTCAACGCGATCATGTTGGGCGTGATGCCCATCGCACTGGGTCTGGGGATCGACTACGCGCTGCAGATCCACACCCGGTACGTCGAAGCGCGCGAGAACGGCCGTCCGCCCGTCGACGCCGCGGGGCTCGCGTCCCGAACGACCGGGCGAGCGTTGCTGATCGCGATGGGGACGACCGTCGTCGGCCTCGGGTCGCTGGTCGTCTCCGAGGTTCCACCGGTCCAGCAGTTCGGGATCACGAGCGCGATCAGCGTCTTCGCCAGTATGCTGCTCTCGGTGACGGTGTTGCCCGCCCTGCTCGTTCGCTTCGATACGGGCGACGCCGACATCGCGGGGAACGATGCCGACGACGACCGCCTCGAAGCCGTCCTGGATCGCTTCACCCGCACGGTGACCGGCGGCAAACCGGTGCTCACGCTGTTTCTGGCCCTCTTGCTCGTCTCCGGCGGCGCGTACGCCTACCCGCAGGTCCAACCGGAACAGGAGATGATGGACTTCTGGCCACAGAACCTGGACGCGAAAGAGGACATGGACACCCTCTCCGAGACGGTCGACAACCCCAAAGCCATCTACGTCGTCGTCGAGACCGACCGGGCCTACACGCCGGAGACGTTCCGCGAACTCGCGACGTATCAGCGGCTCATGCTCGAGAACCCCGACGTCGGAGCGGTGACGAGTCCGGTCACCGTCGTCGCGGCGACCAACGGCGGTGAGATCCCGCGGACACAACGGGAACTCGACGCCACGTTGCGGGCACGGACCGGTGACGGTCCGACGAGCGTGCGCGATCCCGACGAGACGCCGAACAAGGTGTTGCTCACGTTCTACGTCGACGACGTCGAGGGCGAACCCGTCCGGACGCTCATCGACGAGTTCGAGGGCAACGCCGCGTTCACGCTCTCGACCGCCGACGACGTTCGCGTGACCGGCAAGCCCGTCCTGAACCGCAACGTCATCGAGAACGTCACCGCGGGACTGACGCCCATGACGGTCCTCAGTTTCTCGCTTGGCTTCCTGTTTCTCGCTCTCGCGTTCTGGTCCGTTCGGGTTTCGAGCGTTCTCATCGTCTCGGTCGCGGCGAGTGCCTCCCTGCTCGTGACCGGTGCGATGTACCTCTTCGGCGTGCCGTGGAATCCGCTGACGATCACGATGTCGTCGCTGACGCTCGGTATCGGTATCGACTACGGCGTCCACGTCTTCGAGCGGTTCGAACACGAACTGCTCGACCGCGGGCAGTCACCGCTGGACGCCGTCGCGACGGCTGTGGCGAAACTCTCCCGGCCCATCGTCGGATCGAGTCTCACCACCATCTTCGGGTTCGGGATCCTGACGTTCTCCCGGTTCCCAGTGCTCGCGAACTTCGGCGTGACGACCGTCTTCGCCATCGGACTGTCGCTGTTCGCCGCGTTCGTCATCCTCCCGGCCACCCTCAGCGTCGTTCGTGTCGTCGATCCCGAACGCACAGGCGGCGAGGTGGACGACTCGACGGGGCGTTAATCGACCGACTGCGGCGTCGCGTCCCGTTGCTCGTATTTCTCTTCGAACTCCGTGATGAGTTGCCCCATCTTCGCGTACCAGTCGTTCAGGAGACGCTGCATGTCGTCCGCGATGTTCGAGGGATCGGTCGGATTGTAGACGTGGTAGTAGCCGCCCTGATCGTAGTTGATCTGTTCTTTCTGGATGAATCCGGCTTGGAGGAGTCGCTGGACGGCCCGGTACGCGGTCGATCGTTCGCGGTCGACGGCGTCGGCGATCTCGTCGACGGTGAGTGGCTCGTCGTCGGTTACGAGCGCCTGGAACACGTCCCTGTCGAGCTGTTTGAGCCCGTGAAAACACTCGAGGAGCCCCTCACACTCCATATCCTGGCGGAGTTGTTCGGACATCGAATCCGGCATCTTACGACGACGTAGGGGCCCCCCGATGAAAATATTTGTGTATGAAAAACACACTCCTGCGCGATTCACACGCCGAGACCGGTCCCGACTCACGCAGTTCGTCGTCCCACATCCCGAACACCACCGGTAAACCGCTCCGGGCAGTATTTTTGTGTGTCTCCTATACTACGGACGTCTGACTGTCCGGAGACGTCGCCAGAACGGAAACCGCACTCTCGCCGGAGGGGACGAAACGGGGGCACTACTCCCGTGCAACGTGGGCGTCGACGGGACCGAAGACGGGACGACCGGCGTGAGTGCGGTCGATCCGGCGGCTCTTCTCGGCGTCGTCGGCGACGACGCCTTCGCTCACACGGAGTCAATATATTGTAGTAGAAAAACAATACTCCGAAGGGTCCGTCGTCGGAACGGGCGACTTATGACCCGAGCGGCCACAGGACGGATATGGAGGTCAAATCGCGCCACCACCTGCGGAGCGACGAGATCCGGGAGTTGGAAGCGACCCTCGAAGCGGCGCTGGGCGTCGACCTCGACGGCGAGACGTACGAGCGCGTCGACCTCGTCGGCACCGAGTTCGATCTGGTGCTCGTCGACGGCGACCCACAGGTGTTCGTCGTCGACGACGAATCCTTCCTGACGGTCCGTGGGGCGAACGCCTACCCACCGGAGCGACGGGTCGTCACCGTCGACGCCGGTGCCGTCCAGTTCGTCAGCGACGGCGCGGACGTGATGCGCCCCGGCATCGTCGACGCCGACGAGGTGATCGATCCGGGCGACCTGATCGTCGTCGTCGAGGAGACACACGGCAAGGCGCTCGCGGTCGGGCGCGCACTCGAACCGGGGGCGGACCTACCGGGCGAGTCCGGCAAGGTCGTCGAGTCGGTCCACCACGTCGGCGACGACCTCTACGAGTTCTCGGTCTGATCGTCGGCGTACCGCTCCACCGCCCGTTCGTACCCTCGCTTCGCGCGCCGGTACGTCTCTCGGAGGTCGGCTATCGGCGCGTCGCTGGCGTCGACCCGGAGGTCGTCGTACAGCGTCGTCGCCCCGTCGGTCCGCCGGACGGCGACCGCCGCGCTCCCGGTCGGTAGCTCCCGACGGTCGCCACCCGCCCGTTCCCCGGCCGCGAGCGCGGTGAGCAGGCGAACCGCGAGCGGCGCGTCCCGCTCGTTCTCGCGGAACGCCCGCGACACCGCCTCCAGCACAGCCTCGTCCGACAGCGACGTGCCGGCGACGCCGTACCTCTCGTCCGCGACGTGACCCGCCACTGCCCGGCAGTCGTCGCCAGTGTGACCGTCTACATTGGCGGCGTCGACGCCGTGGACCTGTCGGCGTGGTGCCGCGGCGTCGCCGAGGGCATCCGAGAGCGAGCGGCCGTCGGCGAGGGCGTCGAGACACCGCCGACCCACGTCCGCGTCGGTCACCCCGGCGGTGGCGACGGCCCCGTCCTCGCTCGCGTGCGTGGCGACGCTCCCGACCGCCGGGAGGCGGGCCGCCGCGGCGACGCCGAACCGGTAGGCCCCGTCCGGACCATCCTCCAGTCGATCCCGGGCACAGATGCTGTAGGTCACGGTCGGGGCACACGCTCCGAAGGGAAAAAGCCGTCCGGGATCCGGGCCGTCCGACCCTCGGCGTCTGACGCAAGAACTAATGAGGCGGTAGGCCCACTACGGACCATGGGCATCATGAGCAAGATCCTCGGCGGCGGCGGCAGCCACAGCACCGAGGACTACGTCGAACTGAACCTCGACGACTTCGACACGACCCGGGCCGACGCGGACATGCAGGTCCGCCTCGCCGAGATCAGCGAACAGCGCGACGCCATGGCGATCAAGGACGCCGTCTACGATGGTGACCTCGTCATCGCGGACATCACGCGACTGAGCCCGAGCGACAGCGTCGTCGACCGAGTACTCGAGGACCTCCGGCAGGTCGCCCGCGAGCGGGACGGCGACGTGATCGTCAAAGACGACGACCAGATCATCGTCACGCCGAAGGGTGTGAAGATCGGTCGCGAGAAACTGTAGCGCCGGGCGTCGGCCAGACGCGAGCTCCCGCAGTCTCGGGAACCGACAGGGTTTCACTCGTCGCGCACCCAGTCGGGCGTAGATGAAGGAGTACATCGAGGTTCGCGGGGCCGAGGAACACAACCTCAAGGACCTCGACGTCCGCATCCCCCGCGAGGAGTTCAGCGTCGTCACAGGGCTGTCCGGATCGGGGAAGTCCTCGCTCGCCTTCGAGACGGTGTACGCCGAGGGGCAACGCCGCTACATCGAGTCCCTCTCCGCGTACGCCCGCAACTTCCTCGGGCAGATGGACAAACCGCAGGTCGAGAGCGTCGAAGGACTCTCGCCCGCCATCTCCATCGACCAGAAGAACGCAGCCAACAACCCCCGGTCCACGGTGGGGACCGTCACGGAACTGCACGACTATCTCCGTCTGCTGTACGCCCGCGTCGGCACGCCCCACTGTCCCGAGTGTGGCCGCGAGGTGGGCGAACAGAGCCCGGGCCAGATGGTGAGTCGCCTCCTCGATCTGCCCGAGGGGACGAGGGCGAAACTCTGTGCGCCCATCGTCCGCGACCAGAAGGGAGCCTTCGAGGACCTGTTCGACGAACTCGTGAGCGAGGGGTACAGCCGCGTCGAGGTGGACGGCGATCCCTACGACCTCACCGTCGACCGTCCGGACCTCGACGAGAACTACGACCACACGGTCGACGTGGTGGTCGACCGGGTGAAAGTCGACCCCGACGCCCGGTCGCGGATCGTCGACTCCGTCGAGACGGCCCTCGGGGAGGCCGGGGGCGTCCTGAAAGTGATCCTGCCGGACCCACCCGCGAGGATCGAACTCGGCGGCGCGACGGCTCGGTCGACCGGTGATTTGGCCGCCGTCGACGCCGACGGCGACGAGGACGGCGCAGCCGACGACGTCCCGGACCGCCTCGTCGTCGAGTTCTCCGAGGCGTTGGCCTGCACCCACTGTGGCATCGACATCCCGGAACTCGAGACGCGGAGTTTCTCCTTCAACAGCCCCCACGGGGCCTGCCCGGAGTGTGAGGGGATCGGGAACACGAAAGCGGTCGACGCCGACCTCGTGGTACAGGACCCGAGCAAGCCGCTGAAGAACGTCTTCGAGCCGTGGAGTTACAACCGGTCGTACTACCGCCGCCAACTCGACTCGCTGGCCCGCCACTTCGACGTCGACCTCGACACCCCCTTCGAGGACCTCGATCCGGCGGTGCGAGAGGCGTTCCTCCACGGCACCGACGAGGAGGTGCTCTTCGAGTGGACGACCAAGAACGGTGTTCGGCGCAAGCGCGAACCGTTCGAGGGCGTGATCGGCAACCTCGAACGCCGCCACGTCGAGACGGACTCCGACAACACCCGCGACCACATCGAGGAGTTCATGGCCGTCACCACCTGCGGAGCCTGCGAGGGGACTCGCCTCAAGCCCGCCTCGCGTGCCGTCCTCGTCGACGGCACCCCGATCACCGAGGTGAACCGCATGAGCATCGGCGACGCCCTCGACCACTTCGAGGGGTTGGAGTCGTCGCTCTCCGACCGGGACCGCACCATCGCCGAGGAGATCCTGAAGGAGATCCGCGCCCGCCTCGGCTTCATGACCGAGGTTGGACTGGACTACCTCACCCTCGACCGCGAGGCGTCGACCCTCTCGGGTGGCGAGTCCCAGCGCATCCGCCTCGCCACACAGGTCGGGTCCGGGCTGGTCGGCGTGCTGTACGTCCTCGACGAACCCTCCATCGGCCTCCACCAGCGGGACAACGACCGCCTCCTCGACACCCTCGAAGGGTTGCGGGACCTCGGGAACACGCTCCTGGTCGTCGAACACGACGAGGAGACGATGCGCCGCGCCGACAACGTCATCGACATGGGCCCCGGGCCGGGTCGCCGCGGCGGCGAGGTGGTCGTCCAGGGCGACTTCGACGACGTGGTCGATTGTGACGACTCGATCACCGGCGACTACCTCGCCGGTCGACGGGGGATTCCGGTGCCCGAGGAGCGCCGCGACCCCGGCGACGGCCGCCTCACGATCCGCGGGGCGCGCCAACACAACCTCACGGATCTCGACGTCTCCATCCCCGTCGGCGAGTTCGTCGCCGTCACGGGCGTCTCCGGGTCGGGCAAGTCGACGCTGATCAACGACGTGCTCTACAAGGGGCTGGCCCGCGGGATGAACGACAACACCTCCGTCGACCCCGGCGACCACGACGCCATCGAGGGGATGGACGCCATCGAGACGGTGCGGCTGATCGACCAATCACCCATCGGGCGCACGCCCCGGTCGAACCCCGCCACCTACACCGGCGTCTTCGACCACGTCCGCGAACTGTTCGCGGAGACGGAGCTCGCGACCCAGCGGGGCTACCAGAAGGGTCGCTTCTCGTTCAACGTCAAGGGCGGTCGCTGCGAGGAGTGTGGCGGCCAGGGCACGGTCAAAATCGAGATGAACTTCCTCTCGGACGTCCACGTCCCCTGCGAGGAGTGTGGGGGCGCGCGCTACAACGACGAGACGCTGGACGTCACCTACAAGGGGAAGACCATCGCCGACGTCCTCGACATGGAGGTCGACGAGGCCCTCGAGTTCTTCTCCGCCAACCCCGGCATCCGCCGCCGTCTCGAACTCTTACGGGACGTGGGGCTGGGATACATGCGACTGGGCCAGCCCTCGACGACCCTCTCCGGCGGCGAGGCCCAGCGGGTCAAACTCGCCGAGGAGTTGGGCAAGAAGGACTCCGGCGAGACGCTCTATCTGCTGGACGAACCCACCACCGGACTCCACTCCGAGGACGAGCGCAAACTGATCGAGGTGCTCCACCGCCTCGCCGACGCGGGCAACACGGTGGTCGTCATCGAACACGAACTCGACCTCGTCAAGAACGCCGACCACGTGATCGACCTCGGCCCGGAGGGTGGCGAGGCCGGCGGCCGGGTGGTCGCGACGGGGACGCCCGAGGAGGTCGCCCGCGTCGACGACTCCCACACCGGGCGCTACCTCCGGGACCTCCTGCCGGACGTCGACCTCGACGGGCCGCGGTCGGACCGGCGGAAGCCGGCCACGCCCGCGGACGACGACTGACCGACCCCCGCGTCACGCCGTCACTCGTCCGGGGGGCCCTCGATAAGCTCGTCCGCGTCGCCCTCCATAAGCTCGTCCGTGTCGCCCTCGATAAGCAGGCCGATCGCTACGATGTCGAGGTAGACGCGGGAGAAGTCGCTTTTCGCGAGGGCCCAGCCGTCCATCTGCTGCCAGGCCGTCTGGAACTCGTCGACGACGGCGTCGAGTCGGTCGACCGTCTCCGGATGCTCCCGTCGCCACCGTCGAACCGTCTCGGCGTCGGGGCCGGAGTCACCCAGAAACGAGACGAGCCCGTCGTCGGCCAGTTCGGAGAACAAGGCCTCGACGTCGGGGCGGATCTCGTTGTACGACCGGGCCGCGGACGCGACGTCGGGCACCACGTCGCGGTCGGGGTCGACGTCGGTCGTGACGTACTCGATCGTGATCGGATCCTCGTGATCCGGGTGTGTGAGTTCGAACCCCTCGTCGATCCGTTCGATCGCTTCGATCTCGAGCTCCGCCGGCTCGTCGGACATGTTATCCGACGCGTCGGAGGTGGGACTAATAAAATCACGGCCCGGCTCCGACGTGGGCCCCGAACCGCCCGTTCCGTCGGAGTGAAAACCCCCGAGAGCAAACGGTGTGGCGTGATGGACGCCGACCGACCCGCCGACCGGATCGACGGATGAACGTCCGCGTCCGCGGCATCTACACGACCGCACTCACTCGCCGGTTCCTCGACGCCGGACACGACGTGGTCGCCGCGTCCGACCCCATCCGCGAGCGCTTCGACGCCGACTTCGGGACCGACCCCCACGACGTCGCCGTCGAGACGACCGACGACCGACAGGGTGTCGGCGTCGCCGGCGACCCCGACGCCGTCGAGGAGGCGGTCGACCGTCTCCGTGTCGCCCGCGACACGTTCGCGTGGCCCTCGCCGACCCCGCGGGACGCCGTCTTCGACGCCCGCGTGACCGAGACGCTCGGGAGCGGCGCGGTCTGTGACCTGGGCGACGCCGACGGCTTCCTCCCCTTCGGCAACGTCGACGACCACGTGACCGAGGGCGACGAACTCCGGGTACAGGTCGTCGAGTCGGCCGCGCCGTGGATCGACCGCCGGCCCGTCCTCGACGCCGGGGTTCGAGTGCGTGCGGGGCCGGCGACGCTCGTCCGGGGCGAGTCGGGGATCACGGTCGACGCCCGAGACGACCGGGCCGCCCGCGAACTCGCGGGCATGACCGACCTCCTCGGGATCGACCCACCCGACGGTTGGGGCCTCCGCTGGGCCGACGCCGCGACCGACGCCGACATGGGGGCACTGGAGGCGGCGCTCTCGACGACGGTCGGCCGCGCCGAGACCGCCGAGTCGGCGCTCGACTCGCCGGTCGACCCCTCGCGCCGGGTCGCCACCCCCGCCGCGACGACGTGGGTGTGGTTCGGCCGTGAATCGCGGTTCGCCCTCGATACCGACCGCCGCGAGGTGACGACGACGATGCCCGGCCACCACCGCGTGAAGGCGGGGTCCGAGGAGGCGAGTCGAGCCGTCGACTTCGTCGAGGCGTTGGGTGGGGCCGACGGCGACGACTTTCCCTTCGTCCCGGTGACGGACACCTTCGGCCCCGTCGCGGGCGACACCGTCCGAATCGACCACGGCAAACCCGACGGTCGCCGGATCGTCCTCGGGCGGGCGGAGGTGACCGACCGCGACCCCGACGGCACGCTCACCCTCCGCCGGGAGATGACCGGCGGCGGCACGTACGACGCCCTCGGCGTCGACCGCGAGGCCGGCGACGTGGCGGTCACGAAGGTCCGCGAGGGGCGGTGGTGGTATCCGACGGTGTACCGGGGCGACGACGGCAAGCGCAGGGGAACGTACGTCAACGTCTGCACGCCCGTCGAGGCGTTCCCCGACGCCGTCCGCTACGTCGACCTCCACGTCGACGTGGTGAAGGGGCCGGACGGCGAGGTGCGCCGCGTCGACGACGACGAACTCGACGCGGCGGTCGAGGCGGGGCTGGTGGCCGAAGCGCTGGCGGAGAAGGCCCGGTCGGTCGCGTCGGGGCTGGTCGAGGCTCTACAGTAGCGATCGAAACTGTTTGCACAGCCGATCGTCCAGCGGCAGGCGAGCAGGTGTACGACGACTTCCATACCTGATTGGGGGTGTTGTGTTGTGCGCCACCCCGCCGCCGACGCGACGACTTGCGGGGCGTCGGCGTGGACGAGCGTCGCGGTGCGGGTCGCGTTCCGGCGGCTGGTCCTGTCGACGACCGTCGACGCGAAGCCGTCCCAGCGGGGGTGTCTCGGTGCGGTGGGCGCCGATTCGTAGCCGGTCCGAGGCCCCACGACGGTCCTGACGTCGTCGCGCCGAGATACGCCGCCATCTACTCCGTGCCGGTGCGGACGTACAGCGTCGGGCAGGGGGCGTCGAGCATGATCGACTGGGCGACGCTCCCGAAGATGGCCTTGCCGGCCGGCGTGCGTTCGCGGCCGCCGACGACGACGATGTCGGCGTCGTGGGCCTCGGCGAGGTCGACCATCGTCTCCCCGGGGTCGCCGACCTCCCCGCGGATGGTGTACTCGATGTCCGCATCCTCCAGCACCTTCACGAGGTCGCGAACCGCCGTGTTGCGCTCGGCTACCTCGTCAGGCATCGCGTCGTCGAGGTTGAGTTTCGAGCGTGAGACGTCGAATCCCTCCTCCGTGTACCCGTGGGCGAGCACCACGTCGGCGCCCGCTGGCCCCGCGATGTCGACGGTCTCTTCGGCGAGTCGTTCGACGCGTTCGTGATCCTCCGGTCCGATCGCGACCAGGATGGTCTCTAAGGCCATGCCCGATCGATTCACGGGCCTGATACAAACCGTTACCGCCGGGACCAGTACGATTTTGCGGCCGCTCCCCCATGCCTCCGTATGCTCACGACGGATCTCTCCGACCGGGTGGCGCTGGTGACTGGGAGCGCGTTGGGTGTCGGCCGGGAACTCGCCCTCTCGATGGCCGACGCCGGCGCGTCGGTCGCCGTCCACTACCACACCAGCGCCGAGGACGCGCGCGCGACGGCGGCCGTCGCCCGCGAGGCGAGCGGGTCGGCCACGACCGTCCAAGGCGACGTGACCGACCCCGACGAGGTGGACGCCATGTTCGAGGCGGTCGAGGCCGACCTCGGGACGGTCGACCTACTCGTCAACAACGTCGGTGACTTCGCCCCCCGCCACTGGGAAGACCTCGACTTCGAAACGTGGAACCGGGTGCTGGAGACGAACCTCAACGGCACGTACCTCTGCTCGAAGCGGGCACTCCCCGCGATGCGCGAGGCGGGGTTTGGCCGCATCGTCAACGTCGGCTACGCCGGGACGGAGAAGGCGCTCGTCTACCCGAAGAACTTCCCCTACCTCGTCGCGAAGACGGGCGTCATCATGTTCACGCGGATGCTCGCGAACGACACGACCGAGGACGGCATCACCGTCAACTGCCTCTCACCGTACGTCGTCGAGAACTCCGACGAGTTCCCCGACGAGGCCCCACGGGGCCGGTGGGCCTCCTTCGCCGACCTTCGGCAGGTGCTCTTCTTCTTCCTCGATTCCGACAGCGGCTACGTCAGCGGCGAGAACGTGGAGATAGACGGCGGGTGGATTCCCGAAGCGCTCTGAGCGTTACGCGTTCGGCACGTCGTCGGGGTCGTCCTCGACGGAGCGTTTCATCGAGTCGCGCCGCGACTTGGCGTCCCGCTTGGTCACCTCCAAGAGGAAGTCGTTCTTGGCGTTGACGGCGTCTTCGGCGGCGTCGGCGTTGCCCTCGGCGATCACGTCCGCGGCGTCGCGCTCCTCGAAGTGGACGGCCAGTCTGTCCTTCTTGCTGCTGTACTCCGCGGCACCGGCGACGATGCGCTCGAAGACGGGGTTGTCGGGGTCCTCGACGACGTAGAGTTCGTGGCCGTCGACCTCCTCGGTGCCCGTCACCGTGCCGAAGTAGCTCTCGATCGTTCCTTTCAGATCCGGCGCGTTCTCCTCCAGCGTCTCCCCACGACGCATCTTGTACTTCTTCATAGGGGGTGCTTCGAACAGCGCCGGTTTACCAGTTTCGTCCTTCCCTCACCGCTCGGTAATGTACGACTTGTGACACTCCGGGCAGATGTCGCCAGCACGCATCGAGGATCCACCGGCCGCGCGGGCGTAGCCACAGTTGGGGCAGAAAAACTCCGTCGCCGTCCCGTCACGGTCGTCGCCGATCGGTTCCACCTCGTCGGCGGCGACGAACTGCTTGTCGGTGGTCGACGACGAGACCGACCCGTTCGTGGCCGCGCCCCCACGCTCGTCCTCGGCCGTCGTCGACCCCCCGACCGTCGCCGCGGGCGGATCGACGTCACTCGGTTCGGCGTCGAACCCTTCGTCTTCTCCCTCCGGTTCGGGCCAATCGTCGCCGGAACCGACGACGGTCGACCCGTCGGTCGCGTCGGGACCCGTCGAGTCGCCCGTGGACGGATCCGGTTCGGGCCCGGAGTCCGATCCGTGCGCGGCGGGCCACT
The DNA here is from genome assembly GCF_037201915.1 of Haloplanus sp. CK5-1. Taxonomy (NCBI): domain Archaea; kingdom Methanobacteriati; phylum Methanobacteriota; class Halobacteria; order Halobacteriales; family Haloferacaceae; genus Haloplanus; species Haloplanus salilacus. The sequence goes on from NZ_CP147505.1 coordinate 3,048,424, forward strand.
CGCCGTGCCCGCGGTCCTCGCTCGACCCATCGTCGTCGTCGAGGATGATCGCGTCGTCGACGCTCCCGGTTCCGTCGTCGGGGTCAGAGTCGGAGTCGGAGTCGGCCTCCGCAATCACCGGTTCCGGCTCCGAATCGGGCTCCGGCTCGGACGCCGACCCGAGCTCTTCGGACTCACCCACGGTCGGGTCGCCGCCATCGCCGGTGCCGTCGTCGGCGACGGCTTGCCCGTCGGTCGGTCCGTCGCCTTCCCCGAGGTCGGGCGTCACACCGTCGCTGCCCAGTCCCGTCGCCATCGTCTCGTCGGCAGGGCCCTGCACCGGCCGGACCTCCTTGTTCTCGCTGACGATCCGGCGCTCCCCACACCGGTCGCACATCTCGACGGTCCGGTAGGTCACCACCACTTCGTCACCCCGCTCCTCGCGCTCGCGCTCCACCTCGCGGTTCGCGTACTCGTGTCCCAGCAGGCACCTGAGTCCCATTGGAGTCCGGTAGCGGGCACTACACCAAAAGCGTCCGTCAGACGCGCGTCGGACGCGTCGCCGTCGGTACAGGTAAGCCGTCCGCGGCCGTTAGCCCCGCGTATGAAGGCCAAGCGGGAGTTCCGGGACCGGCCGGACGTGCAAGTGGCAGTCCTCGACGAGTTGGTCGACCGCCGCGAGGAGGGAATGACCGTGTTCGAACTCCGTGCGGCCGCCGACCTCGACATCGACACGCTCGAGGGCGCGCTCGCCGACCTGAAAGACGACTCGCTCATCTCGGTCGAGGCCACCGACGGCCGGACGGTCGTCCTCCCGGACGACCGCGTCGTCCCCGATCCGGCCGATCCGCCGGACGACGACGGGAGCCTGGTCGACGCCGTCCGCGACCGCCTCGGGCTCTGATCGACCGCGTCGCTTTTTCCTCCCGGCCGCCTACGCACGCCCGATGACACGCGGCCTCCACGCCGACTACGGCGCCGAGTTCGAGACGCGCGGCGGACGCACGGTCGTCGCGCACTACGGTCGCCCAGAGCGGACCCACCTCGCGGTCCGCAACGGCGTCGGCGTCATCGAGATGGGCTACGGCGTCGTCGTCGTCGAGGGAGGAGACGCCGTCGACTACGTCGACAACGCCGTCTCCAACCGCGTCCCGGACGCCGACGGCGAGGGGTGTTACGCACTCCTGCTCGACCCACAGGGCGGGATCGACACCGACCTGTACGTCTACAACGCCGGGGAACGGCTCCTCTGTTTCACGCCGCCGGCCCGCGCCGAACCCCTCGCGGCCGACTGGAGCGACAAGGTGTTCATCCAGGACGTGTCGATCCGCGACGCCACCGACGACTTCGCTGTCTTCGGCGTCCACGGACCGAACGCGACGGAGACGCTCTCGACTCTGTTGGCCGGAGCGACGATTTCGGAGGCGCCACTCACGTTCGTCCGCGGCTCGATCGCCGACGCCGGCGTGACGGCCGTCTCGACGGACGACCCGACCGGGGAGACGGGCTACGAGGTGGTGTGCGCGGCCGACGACGCCGAGTCCGTCCTCGACTCACTGCTCACCCGTGGTACCCCGACGACGCCCGTCGGCTACCGGACGTGGGAGACGCTGACGCTGGAGGCGGGGACGCCGCTGTTCGAGACCGAACTCGACGGCCGGATTCCGAACGTCGCGGGCGTGCGAAACGCCCTCGACTTCGACAAAGGGTGTTACGTCGGCCAAGAGGTCGTCTCCCGCGTCGAGAACCGGGGCCGCCCGAGCAAACGGCTGGTCAACCTCCTCCTCCTTCCCGACGCCGATGCCGATTCGGTGGTACCAGACACCGGTGCGGCGGTGCTCGACGGCGACGCCAGCGTCGGGGAAGTGACTCGTGGCGCCGCGAGTCCATCACTCTCTGGGCAACCGATCGCGCTCGCGTACGTCGATAGCGACGCGTACGAACGTGACGATCCCCTCGATCTCGACCTCGACCTGGGCGTGCGCGTCGACGGCGACGTGGTGAACGCGGCGTTCAGCGATCTCCCCTTCGTCGAGGGGAGCGGCCGATCGGCCCGCCGCCCCAGTTACTGACCGTCCTCGCCGTCGGTGGGCGACGGGTCGCTCCCCGAGGGGAGGAGTCCCGAGGCGACCGCCCGGAGGTGACGCGCCGAGAGGAGCGACGTGGGACGGTCCATGTGGACGCCGATTTCGCCGTCGAGCGCCCACAGGCCGAGACGTTGGATCGGCTCCGGGAGCGAGTACGCCCGCCGAATCAGGTGGCCGAGTCCGATCTCCCGACGCAGGTCGTCGCGCCACGCCCGTTCGTAGTCGGCGAGCGTCGAGGGGTCCGCGGGATCGATCGTCTCGGCGGCGTGGTCCGCGGCGATCATACCGTAGAGGATGCCCCCGCCGGTGAAGGGTTTGGTCTGGGCGGCGGCGTCGCCGAGGAGGAAGACCCGGTCGCCGGTCACCGTCTCCGGCGGCCCGATCGGGATGCCACCCGAACAGCGGCGGTCCGTTTCGACGCCGTAGGCGTCGGTCAGGCGGTCGAACGCCTCGGTCACCTCGACGCCCGGCGGCGCGGCGAGGCCGTACTCGACGCCCGCCTCGCCACGGGGGATGCGCCACGCGAAAAAGCGCGGCACCGTCAGGTGGACGTCGACGAAGTCGCCGTCGTCGGGGGTGTCGTCGAAGGCGAGGACACCGTGGAGTCGCTCGGCCGGTTCGGGGAGGCCAGCCTCGCGGCGCACCCGCGAGACGGGGCCGTCACAGCCAGCGACCAGTCGTGTCTCGAACGTGACCGTCCCGCCGTCGGCGCTCGCGGTCACGGTCACCCCGTCGGCGCGTTCTTCGACCCCCGTGACCGTGTGGCCCTCGCGCACGTCGGCCCCGGCCCTCCGTGCGGCGTCGGCGAGCGTCCGGTCAAGTTCGACCCGATCGATGACGTTCGACACCTCCTCGGACTCGTAGAAAGGATAGGCCCGCGACTCCGGGCCGCCGAGGTGGAAGTTCGCGCCGTACACCCGGTTTTGCCGCAGGCGGTGCTCGGCGTCGTCGGGGACGTACTCCCAGACGTCCGTGCTGACGTGGCCCGAACAGGCGAGCGGTGTGCCGACCGTCCCCTTCTCCAGAGCCAGGACGTCGTACCCGGCCTCGGCCGCCCGGCGGGCGAAGCGTGCGCCCGCCGGTCCGACGCCGACCACGACGAAGTCGTACATACCGGCTCTTCCGCCGCGCCGAGACAAATAGTCGGCGGTCCCGACGGCCAAGGGATTAACCCTCGGGACGCCGACGAGTGACGTATGTCGCGCAGACGGGACCCGGTCGAGGAACGCGCCGACGACGCCACGGACCTTTACGACGTCGCTACGTGGGAGCGGCGCGGCCCACTCGACGCCGTCGCGTCCGGCATCTACCGCGTCTCCGTCGCCTCGGCCCGCCTGTTCGTCGTCGGCGTCGCACTCCTCATCCTCGTCGCTATCGGCGGGTTGAGCGCGCTGACCGACCCACAGATCGGGGTGTTGACCGCCCTTTCGGCCATCCCCGCGCTCGCGCTCACCGTCTACGTCCGCTACTCGGACGTGACGTCCAACGAACCCCTCTCCCTGCTCGTCGCCACGTTCTTGCTCGGCGTCCTGACGGCCAACTTCGCCGCGGTCCTCAACTCCTACACCCGCGGGCTCTTCGCCGGCCTCGGCTTCCTCGGGACAGTCCTCTTTTTCTTCCTCGTCGTCGGCCCCGTCGAGGAGACGGTGAAGCTCCTGGCCGTGCGCCTCTACGCCTACGGCACCGACAGTTTCGAGGCCGTCGTCGACGGGGCGGTGTACGGTGCGGTCGCCGGACTGGGCTTCGCCACCATCGAGAACGCCCTCTATATCACCCAGAGCGTCGACGTCGCACCGGCCACCGCCGGACTCGGCATCATCGGGGCCGGCGGCGGCATCACCGCAATCCGCGCGCTGGCCGGACCGGGCCACGTCATCTACTCCGCCTTCGCGGGCTACTACCTCGGCCTCGCGAAGTTCAACCCGCGGAACCGTGGCCCCATCGTCGTCAAGGGACTGCTCATCGCCACGCTCATCCACGCCACCTACAACGCCACGGTCGGTATCGCCTCGGGGCTGATCGGGTTCGCGACCGGCCTGCCACAACTCCCCGCCTTCCTGGTGTACGTCCTCATCTACGACGGCATCTTCGGGCTGATCCTCTTCCGGAAGATCCGGCGGTACAACCAAACCTACCGGACGGTCCACGAGGACGAGGCGGCCGAGGAGTCGGTCGTCGAGTCCGAGGTGACGGAGTTCGACCCCTAAACCAGTCGCTCGACGTACTTCGCCACCACGTCCACCTCGACGTGGACGGGGTCGCCAGCCGCCTTTTCGGAGAGCGTCGTCAGGTCGTACGTCGTCGGGATGATCGCGACCGACACCGTCCCGGCGTCGTCGTCGAGCGCCGCGACGGTGAGGCTGATGCCGTCGAGCGCGATGGAGCCCTTCGAGACCACGTAGCGCCGCAGGTCGTCGGGGAGGCCGAACGTGAACCGCCAGTCGTCGCCGACCCGCTCGACCGCCTCGACCGTCGCGACGCCGTCGACGTGGCCCTGGACGACGTGGCCGTCGAACCGTCCCTCCGCGGGCATGGCGCGTTCGAGGTTGACCGCGTCTCCGATCGCGACGCTCCCGAGGTACGTCTTCTCGACCGTCTCCTCGGCGAGGAACACCTCGAACCAGTCGTCGTCGTGGCGTTCGACCGTGAGACAGGCGCCGCTCACGCTGATCGACTGGCCCTCCGCGACGGCGTCGAAGCCGTGGCACAGGCGGAGGCGACGACCCCCGTCGGCGTCGTCGACGCCGATCACTTCTCCCGTCCCCTCGACGATGCCCGTGAACATACCAGCCCGTCGGGGACGGCCGGAGTAAGGGGTTGCGATCCAGCCGACGCGAAGCGGCGACGCTTTGGGGCGGCGCGCCGTAGCCACCACTATGCGACTCGGGATCATCGAGACGGTCGGGCTGGCGGCGTCGCTGATCTTCGCCATCCCGCTCGGTCTGTTCGGGATCGAGAGCCTCCTCTCGGGCCGCCCGGCGCTCGGGGGCGGCCTCGTCGTCGTCGCGGTCCTGATGGTCGTGCTCCCGCGTCGGCTCACGACCCCCGCCGACCTGCCGGGCGCGGTCGTCGAGCGGGTCGTCGGGAGCGCGGTGAAAGAGCCCGACGCCGACGACGAGGAGCGTCGTACCGACTGACCGTCGTCACACACCCGGTCGCGGGATCACTGGCGATCGGGGTGTCGAACCGTTTCACTCGCTACTGTCGTACGCCCCCGTCGACAGCGACGTCGGCGTCGACCCGAGCGGTCGACAGCCCGACTCGGTGACCGTGTAACACGTCCCGATCCGGACGCGGCCGCGATCCGTCTCGGTCGCGATCGGATCGAGGACGAAGACGTCGCCGGCGTCGAGGGAGTCGTCCGTCGAGAAGTCGAGGACCCGGCTCCCGACCGACCGCGCCACGGGGCCGTCGGCTGCGAGGCCGTACGCCCCCAGTTCGGCGATCGCCTCGTCGACGACCCGTCGGGCGGGCAGTCCGGGTTCGACGACCCGTCGGACGGCGTCGTGTGCCATGCCGACCGCGACGGCGGCCCGACGCTCCCACCCGCCGCGCCCGTCGACGACGAACGTCCGCGATAGCGGGCCGGCGACCCCGTCTACCCGGGGTTCGAGGGCGACACGTACCGGACGTCCAGCAGCCAGTTCTCCCGCGGGTTCGACGGTCGTCGCGCCCGACGGGTCGCCGCCCGCCCGGCGTACCCCGCCGTCGGCGACGGTCGCCAGTCGGTCGGCCGTGAGCGGGTCGCCGTCGACGCGCAGGTGGCCGTCGGCCGGCGTCGCGGCCGCGAGTTCGACCGCGGCGGCGACGACGCCGGCGTCGGCGGAGTCGAGTGCGGATTCGACCGCTCGCGCCGCGGCGTCGGCCCCGCCCGTCACGCCTCGGGTTCGGGGACCGGCGTGGACTGGGCCTCCTCCAGCATCGCCTCGACGTCCTCGTCGCGGAGTTCGTCGTGCAGGAGGACGCTGATCGGGAGGGTCGGTGCGCCACCGATCAGGTTCTCGAGGAGGACGAGTCGCTCCCGGGCACGACTCATCCCGACGTAGAACACGCGGCGCTCGTTGTCGGTCAGCAGGGGGACGGGACTCGTGTGGGCGGTGAACTCCTCGACGCCGGCCACGTCGGTCGGGTCGTCGACGCTCGCCGCCATCTGCTCGACCACCTTCTCCGTGAGGTCCGTACAGACGAACACGTGGTCGGCCTCCCGGCCCTTCGCGGAGTGGATGGTGCCGACGCGGACCCGACTTGGATCCATCCCGTGGTAGTCGCCCTCGAAGTAGGCGTCGACGGCGTCGCGCTGGAAACTCGTCACCTTCCGGAGCATGTCCCCCGCGGCGCTCCGCCCGGGCATGAAGGGGACGTGGTCCTCGACGACGTCGGCCGGCACCTCGAGTTCGGTGATGTCGTCGGCGTCGGCCGCCTCCTCGCGGTCGTCGAGGTAGTCGTAGAAGTCGTCGCGCTCGTTCGTCCCGAACGCCGACTCCTGGAGCATGTCGGCGAGGCGGCGCGCCTCCAGTCCGTCGATCGATTCGCCCGCTTCTACCTTCTCGACGGCACGAACGTACTGCGTGAGGCGGTCGGTCCACATCCGCTGGTCGGTCATCATCGAGAAGGGGATTCCTTTCGGGAGGAAGTCGTCGATGAACTGGAACATCTGGTAGCGGGCCCGGAAGAGGATCATCAGCGTCTCGTCGGTGGTGTCGACGGTGTGTTTCACGTTCCGCACCACCTCGAACATCGAGGGGTTCTGGATCCCCTCGACGACGCCACCCTCCTTGCGGGGGTTGAGGTCCTTCTCCTGGCGGACGTCGATGTGACGGATCTCCCGATTGACGACGTTGAGGATGCGCGACGGGAGCCGATAGGAGTTGGGCAGGACCACGTCCTCGTCGACCGCCGCGTCGAGCAGAATGCTGGGATCGGCCCCCTGCCACGCGTACACCACCTGGTCGTCGTCGCCGGCGATCAGGACGCCCTCCATGTGGGGTTTCCACTCCTCGAACACCCCGTGTTGGAGGGTGGTGATGTCCTGAAACTCGTCGATGACGAGGTAGTCGACGTGGGGAACCAGCGACCGCTCGGCCACCCGCTCCAGCATGTCGGCGAAGCCGACGAGTCCGTGTTCGCCCTTGTAGGCGCGCCAGGCGCGGATCACCTGTGGCACGTCGATCCGCTCGTCGTCCGACGGCCACGTCGGGGTGTACTTGTTCCCCTCTTGGGCGTTCGGATCCCGGTCCGGGGGGAGTCGCACCGTCTCGACGTCCCACTGGAAGGGCACGTCGTACCAGTCGGCCACGTCGCGCTGGGTGCGCTGGAGCCACTGGCTGGTGGCGATGATCTTGTTGCCGAGGGTCGTCGACCGGGCCGTCCGTCGGCCGGCCCCACCGTACTCGTCCTCGAACTCGACGCCGTACTCCTCGCAGAACTCCTTCTTGTCGCTCTCGCCGACCACGTCCCCGCGGGAGAGATCCAGCAGTTCGTACGCCTTCGCGTGCATCGTACAGACGTTGCCTTGGAGCGCCCGCGGCGACGTGTCCAGTCGCTCGGCGAGGCGTTCCCGGACCTCGGCGGCGGCGGCGCGCGTGTAGGAGACGACCAACACGTCGCGAACGTCGACGTCGTCGTCCTCGAGGAGTTCGTCGACCCGGTCGAGGAGGGCGGTGGTCTTCCCGCTGCCGGGGCCACCGAAGAGACGGGTGACCGTCGCGTCGTCACTCATGGTCGTTGCACACGCCCCGAAGTGTGATAAACGGCGTGGCTCGCCCGGTTGCCGGTCTCAGGCCGCCGGGTCCCACCCACAGACCGAGCAGTCGGTGGCCGACTCCTCGTGGAGTGCCCCACAGTCCGGGCACTGTAGCTTGTTATAGGATCGTTCCCAGCGTACCGGTGTCGTCTCGTGGCCGTTGTCCGCGAGGAACTGGTCGAACAGTTCGTCGTCGTGTTCGCTGGGTCCGGCTGCCATACACGTCATGGTATGTCATACCACTACTTAGTCGTATTGGTGTGGGTAAGTGTGACACATCGCTCCGCGAACGTCCGCCGGATCGACGCTATCGGTCGATATCGTACAGTTCGGTGTACTTCTCGGTCGCGTAGTCGACGAACGCGTCGGCGGCGACGTCGGAACCGGTGGCTCGCCGGACGAGTTCGTTCGTCTCGAAGCGCTTGCCGTGGCGGTGGATCCGGTCGGTCAGCCACTCGTGGAGTGGGTCGAACTCGCCCCGCCGGATCGAGTCGTCGAGGCCGTCGACGTCGCGGTCGGCGGCGTCGAACAGTTGGGCGGCGATCACGCTCCCCAGCGAGTAGGTGGGGAAGTAGCCGAAGTTGCCGTGCGACCAGTGGATGTCCTGGAGACACCCCTCGGCGTCCGTCTCGGGCCGGACGCCCAGATACGACGCCATCTTCTCGTTCCAGACGGCCGGCACCTCCGCCACGTCGAGGCCGCCTCGGATCAGGTCGCGTTCGATCTCGAACCGGAGGACGATGTGGAGGTGGTAGGTGAGTTCGTCGGCCTCGACCCGGACGAGGTTCGTGGGGTCGACGGCGTTGACCGCCTCGTACGCCTCGCGGACGCTCACGTCGCCGACGTCCAAGTGGTCGCGAACCCGCGGGAGGCACCGCTCCCAGAACGCCGTCGACCGGCCGACGTGGTTCTCCCACAGGCGCGACTGTGACTCGTGGATCGAGAGGTCCCGCGCCTCGCCAAGTGGCGACCCGTAGGCGTCGTCGGGCAGGCCGAGCGTGTAGGTGGCGTGGCCGAACTCGTGGATCGTCGAGAGCAACGCCCCCATCGGATCCGACTCGTCGTAGCGGGTGGTGATCCGGGCGTCGTACGTCGTCCCCGTCGAGAACGGATGGGGTGCGGCGTCGAGGCGTCCCCGCTCCCAGGGGTAGCCTAGGTCGTCCAAGACGTCCCGCATCAGCGCCTCCTGTCGGTCGGCCTCGAACGTCCCGGCGAAGGCGTCGGTCGCGAGGTCGGCCTCGGACGCCCGAACGCCGTCGACGAGGGGTACCACCGCCTCCCGGAGCGTCGTCAACACCTCCTCGGCGTGTTCGAGGGGAAGGCAGGGTTCGTACTCCTCGAACAGCACCTCGTAGGGGTCGCGGTCGGGGTCGATATGCTCGGCGTAGCGGCGCTTGAGGTCGAGCAGTTCCTCGAGGTGGGGGGCGAACGTCTCGAAGTCGTCGTCCGTCCGGGCCTCGCGCCACGCGGTCAGCGCCTCCGAAGAGGCGGCCGAGATGCGCTCGACCAGTTCCGTCGGGACCCGGACCGCGCGTTCGCGTTCGCGGCGCACCTCGCGGACGACCGCCCGTCGCTCGTCGGGGAGGTCGGCGGCCTCCAAGTCGTCGAGGAGCCCACCGAGTTCGTCGGCCGTGAGCAGGTCGTGTTCAACCGCCGAGAGCGCCGAGAGCTGTCGTGACCGGGCGGGCGTCCCCTTTTCGGGCATCATCACCTGCTGGTCCCAGGAGAGCAGTTCGCCGGCGTGGGAGACGTTCGCGATCCGACCCACCCGGTCGAGCAGGTCGTCGTACGCGGTCGTGTCGCTCATGCCCGGACCAGGGACCCCGCGGTAATCAACCCCGCGCCGTCCCCGGGTGTTACCACCGAGTGGTAACACCTATACGGGCGAGGCGTCCACCGATGGGCATGACCGACGACGCGGCCGCCGGATTCACCGAACGGATCGAAGGGTACGCCACCGAGATGGGGCCGTCGTGGATCGCCGGGGCCATCGCCGCGGGGCCGGCCACCATCGCCAGCCTGGTGACCGGGGGCGCGCTCTTTGGCTACGGCCTCCTCTGGGTGGTCGTGCTCTCCGCGGGCGCGGGGGCGCTCGTCCAGTACCTGTCGATGCGGCTCGGTCTCCTCACCGAACGCGGCATCGTCGCCGTCGTCGAGGACCACCTCGGGACCACCTGGGCCTGGCTGCTCGTCGCCGACGCGGTGATCGCCGCCGGCGTCGCCCAACTCGTCATCATGAAGACCGTCGCGACGGTGTCCGCGACGGTGACGGGAATCGACGCCCGGATCTGGGGCGTCGCCTGGGCGCTCGTCCTCGCGCTCGGACTGGCCGGCCGAGGGTATCGCTTCCTCGAACTGGCCGCGAAACTCCTCGTCTCGCTGGTCGTCGTTGCCTTCGTCGCCAGCCTGTTCGTCGTTCCCGTCGACTACGGCGCGGCGGCGTCCGGACTGGTCCCCAGCGTGCCCTCCGGGGGCGCGCTCGTCGCGGCCGGCATCCTCGGCGGTGCGGTCCACATCACGCTCATCACGATGCAGTCGTACACGATGCGCTCACGTGGATGGACCCGCGACGACTACGGGACCGCCTCCTTCGACGTCGGCGCGTCGATGCTCGTCGCGTTCGGAATCTACAGCCTCGCCATCTTCCTCGTGGCCGCGAGCGTCCTCACGCCCGACGACCCCTCGACTGCGGTCGGGGCGGCGCAGGCACTCGGCCCGCTGGTCGGCGCGAACGCCAAGTGGCTGTTCCTCGTCGGACTCTGGGGGGCCGCCGTCTCCACGCTCGGGGGCAACACTATCGTCCCACCCTTCCTGCTGGCCGACAAACTCGGCTGGGGAACCACCATCGAGGACTCCCGCTACCGCTGGCTACTGGTCGCGACGGCGCTCCTGTCTGCGCCGGGCGCGTTCATCGGCGGTGCCGTCATCGGCCAACTCGTCCTCGTCCTCGCCGTCGGCACCGTCGGCACCCCCTTCGCCATCGCCATCGTCCTCTACCTGCTGAACTCCGACGCGGTGGCCGACCGGAACTCCCGCCTCGCCAACGTCGGGGGCGTCGCGCTGTTGCTCGTCACCGGCGCGCTCGCGGCCAACTTCGTCCGGGAGCAGGTCGGCGGCGGCGTCGACCCGCTCACCGGGTTCGTGCTCGCCTTCGCCGTCGCGCTCGGCGTCGCCATGGCGGGGCTTGGCGCCAAGTACGCCATCGAAGAGGTCGGCTGAGCCGCCCGTGAGCGACCCCGATCCCACCGTCCCGCGCTCGGGAACGACGCTGATCCTCGGGCCGTCGAACGCGGGCAAGACTCGCCTGACCGCCCGCGCGCTCGCCGACTGGCTGGACCGCGAGGGGACCGAGGGGGTCGTCGTCTTCGAGTTCGCGCCCGAAATCGAGCGCGACGGACGGGTTCTGGGCGGCCGTCTCGACCGTTTCTACACCCCGCCACGCGGCGTGTGGACGGGCGTCCTCGACGCCCACGCCCCCAGAGCGGCCGCCGACTCGCCCGAGGAGGCGGTCGACCTCGCGGCCGACAACGCCCGCCGTGCGACCCGCCTGTTCGACGCCGCGCCCGCCGACCCCCGTGCCGTGTTCGTCAACGACGCAACCATCCCCTTCCAGCACGACGAGGGCGACCCCGACCGCCTGCTCGACTACTGTGCGACCGCCGAGATAGCCGTCCTGAACGCGCTCGCGGGCGACGCCATCGCCGGCGACGACGCCGTCTCGCGTGTCGAGCGACGGACGCTGTCGGCGTTCCGCGGTGGCGTCGATCGGGTGCTCGAACTGGACGGCTGATCGTCGCGCCGACCGTCACGCCACGCCCCTCGACTCCCCCTCGACGAACGTCCCGTCGGCACAGTTCGGACACGATTCCCCCACCAACTCGCTCAGCGTGTCCACTCGCCCGCCGCCACAGTCGGGACAGCGGCGCTCGTCCCGCTCCGTGTCCAGTTCGAACTGCGCGAGGCAGTCACGACAGACGCAGTAGGCGTTGAAGCCGGTTCGCGCCTCTCGCCGCTCCTCGGAGGGGTTTTCGCCCAGTACGCGCTCCACGGTGACGTGTTCCATCGGGTGGGGGCAGACGACCCGCGTGTACCCGTCGGCCTCGACCTCCTCGATCGGCGTCCCGCATCCGCCACAGGAGTCTTCGCTCTCGTCGACGGCCTCACCACACGCCGCACAGACCTTCGCTTGTACGTACATGTACCCACCCCACCCGCTGGGCATCGTGAACTCGCACGTATCACAGTGGTACTCGTGGATCGGTGGCACACCTGCGCCGTCGCACGCACAGTCGCTAGTTGTCCACTCTATCGATAGCGCCGGTGGCAAGAGTCCGGTTTAACACGATAAGAAGGCCGAAACGAGACGAATTCCACTCCTGACGCTGCACCGAGTTAGAAAAATATCAAATACTTGGCTGTTGTCCGCTGTGGCAGTTATTTCGACGACCGTCAAAAGATAGCTGTCGCTGTTCGCCAGCCTCGCTTCAGCCGAAGCGAGGCGGCTCAGCCGAGTCCGTGCTCGTATCCTGGTGGTAACCCTTCACTGTTTGTCCGATGCTTTTGCTTCCAGCCGAGCTCATCGTCTAACACCTGCTCGATCCCGTGGAGAAACCCATCACTGAACGTGAAATCTGTCGGGAGTGCTCGCCCGCCACGCCGTGGCCGGGCGAGCACTGCCCATTGCAACACGAGCCACAACTGCTCCAACAGGAACCCGACACCCACGTAGAAGAGCCGAATTATCGTCGATGGCGTCGTTGTCAAAGCACGCGCTTCGCGGAACTTCTCATAGCTCTTCTCGATCCGTGACCGATGGTTGTAGACCTGCGCCACTTGCTGCGGCGTGCGGTCTTCCAGACCGTACGCCGCGTAGCCCGTTTGTTTGAGCCCTGATTTTCCACGATCACCGTTCTGGTAGGTGACGTTCACTGCCAGCGGATACGTCTGTTCGTACTCTTTGTCTTCACAGACCGTCTCTTCTGTCATATGCGAAGCAGTGACAGCAAGTTTCTCCCGGAGCGAGTCTTTCCGGGTTATGACCGGAAAGACTGGCGGTGCTGTCTCCCGAAGAACACCGATTAACTCCCCGACGAAGGCGTCTCTGTCCATGAGGATCTGGTCGGTCTCGAATGGATATGTCTCGACGCGGGCGAGCACGCGCTCGACCGCGTCGGCCTTGCTGTCCTCGCCATCAACTGGTTCAACTGCCAGTGTTAGTGGCTTTCCCTGCGCGATGACGAACGCAGTACAGTACCGGTGACACTTCGTGGTTCCGTCCCGTGCTTCCATTCTCCTGAACTCGTCCTCGTCGTCTGGATGACCGTGGAACGGATTGTCCATGAAGTCCAGACAGATGGTTCTCGACCCGCCGCGGTCGAGAACCGTCATTGCCACCAGTGCGAGGATATCGTTGACAGCATCGAGCATCGGCTCTTTCTCCAGGGTGTGCAACCAGTCCATCACTGGCTCGCGGTTTGGCGTGTCCTCAGTATTCGTTGTGACGCCGTTGACTGAGGTTGTGTCAACAGCAGCTCGTAAGACGACTTCCATGATCTCCTCGGAATCGAGGCCAGAGCCCTCGATTCCTTCCATCGGTATCAGCTCAAGCAACTCCATGCTAAGAGACTTCAACTGGCTGTTCGAAATGTACTCGTCCGGATCTGTGAGGATGCGTTTGAGTTTTGGTAGCCTCATCACGCATCCATCCGGACGGCGGCTGAATCAGGCGACTGATTCAGTCGCGTCATTCTGATCACTACGTGTCAGCAACTGGTCTCTTGAGCCAGAGTGGACAACTAGCGACAGTAGTTAATGGCTCGCGTCGGGGCGGTCCGCCGGCCACCAAGCGTATCCCCGTCAGAGCCCGAGTACCAACCGTGATATCGATCCTATCCCGGTGGACACGAGCGTACCGGACGGAGACACGGTTCCACGGAGTGGGGTCGTGAGACGCCGTTCTTTCGTCGCGACGGCGGCCGGACTCGGCACCGCGGCACTCGCCGGCTGTTCCGGCGGCGACGATGGGGAGAGCGACGGCGACGGCACCGACGGTGGCAGTGGAGGGAGCGGCGGCGACGGCACCGACGCCGGCGGTGGGGGGAGCGCGGTCGGTACCTTCCGTCTCCTCGTCAGCGACCAGCCGGCGGCCATCGGGGACTTCGACTCGCTCTCCGTGACTCTCTCTTCGGCCCGCGTCTTTCGGACCGAGGCGGACGAGACGGTTACCCCGGCGGCGGTGAACGCGACGACGACGGCGACGTCGACACCGGTGACCGAAACCGAAACCGAGGCCGACGAGGACGACGGCGAGGGCCGCGGGTTCGTCGAGTTCGACCTCGACGGCGTCACGGTCGACCTCACGCAGGTGGTCGGCGACCGGGCCGTTTCGGTCTTGGAGTCGGAACTCGAAGCGGGGCGGTACTCGGGCATCGAACTCCGCGTCGAGAACGCCGAGGGCGTCGTCGACGGCGACACCGTCGACGTGATGGTTCCCAGCGACCGCCTCCGCATCGTCAGACCCTTCGAGGTCGCCACGGACACCGAACTGTCGTTCGTCTTCGACATCAACGTCGTTCAAAAGGGCCCGCGGGGCGGCTACAACCTCCTGCCCGTCATCGGGAAGAGCGGCGTCGTCGGCGAGGATATCGACGTCGAGGAGGTCGGCTCGGACGAGGACGACGCGGACGACAAAGAGGATTCGACGGCGACGCCGACCGACGACTCGACGGCGATGCCGACCGACGGAAGCGACACCTCCGACGACGGCGGGTCGAACGAGACGGCGACCTGAGACCGACGACCGCTACGCCGTCGCGCCGAGGGGCGACTCGGCGACGGCACGGTAGAGCCGTTCGCACCGCTCGATCACTTCCACCGAGACGCTCTCCTCGCCGGTGTGTGCCTCGCCGGGTTCTGCCGCCCCACAGACCACACACGTCGTCCCCGCGCCGGCCAACCACCCCGCATCGGTGGCGTGGGGTTTGACGACCCGTTCGGGGTCGCCCTCCTGGGCCACCCGCGCCGCCTCGACGGCCGTCTCCGCGAACGCGGCGTCGTCGCAGGCCATCGGCGGGAGGTCCTGGTCGACGACCCACTCGACGCCCGCTATCGATTCGGTTCGGGAGAGCGCCGCCCGGTCGCCGGGCACCGTCCGCTCGTCGACGGTGACGGCACACGACTCGGGGATCACGTTCCACGCGGAGCCACCCTCGATTTCGGTGACTGCGACGCTCCCCCGCACCTCGTGGCCGAGCACCGTCGCCGCCGGCGCGTCCAGATTCCGGACGACGTCGACGGCGTCGCAGGCGCGGTAGACGGCGTTCTCGCCCGCCTCGGGTTCGCTCGCGTGGGCGCTCTCGCCCGCGACGTGGAGCGTGCTCCCCCGCCGACCCTTGTGGGCGACGGCCACGTCCGTGACGCCGGGCGCGGAGTAGCCGGTCGACCCCTCGCCGACGACGGCGTAGTCGGGGGCGAAGCCGTCGTCGATGGCCGCGCGAGCACCGACCCCTCCCTGTTCCTCGCCCGCGAAGGAAGCGAGGACGAGTTCCTGCGCGGGGTCGGCGTCCCGAAAGGCGATCATCGCCGCCGCCAGACTCCCCTTCATGTCCGCGGTCCCGCGGCCGTACAGCCGTCCGTCGCGCTCCTCGACGGTGTACCCACCGTCGTCGTCGACCTGACGGTCGGCCGGCGGCACCACGTCGTGGTGCCCGACGAGGGCGAGGGTAGCGGTGCCCGCACCGCGGCGCGCGATCACGTTCCCGGCGTCGTCGCGCGTCACCGTCGCGTCGGTCTCCGCGCGGAGCCACGATTCGACGGCGTCGCCCGCCGCGCGTTCGTCCTCGTGGCTCGGGACCGAAGCGAGTCGGCGCGTCAGATCCGAGGTGTCGCTCATAGCCCCCACAGGGGTGTCGCCCCCTTAGGCCCTGTCGGTCGTGTGGTCACTGGATCGCCGCTTGAATACGCTTATCCGTCTCGCTCCCCGAAATCCGGCATGAACATCGTCCCGGACACGAGCGCGGTCGTCGACGGCCGCGTGTCCGAACGCGTCGAGTCGGGGGCCTACGAGGGAGCGACGATCACCGTTCCCGAGGCCGTCGTCGGCGAACTCGAGTGGCAGGCCAACGAGGGCCACGATACCGGCTGGGAGGGAATCGAGGAACTCCAGCGGTTGGTCGACCTCGCCGCGGACGGCACGATCACCGTCGAGTACCACGGCGCACGACCCGACGCCGGACAGAAGCGCGACGCCGACGAGGGGGAGATCGACGCCCTCGTCCGCGACGTCGCCGACGACCTCGACGCCACGTTGCTGACCAGCGACGTGGTGCAGGCGGAAGTCAGTCGGGCGAAGGGACTCGACGTCGAGTACGTCGAACCGCAGGGCCGCGATGAGGGCGGCGACGACGGCCTCGACATCGAGGAGTTCTTCGACGAGACGACGATGAGCGTCCACCTCCGCGCGGGGGCGAAGCCCAAGGCCAAGCGCGGCGCCATCGGCGACATGCACTACGAGACCATCCGCGACGGGGAAACCTCCGAGGCGGAGATGAAGGAGTTCGCCCACGACGTCGCGGAGACGGCGCGGGCCAGCCCCGACGGCTTCGTCGAACTCGACGAACCCGGGATGACCATCGTCCAGTACCGCGACTACCGGATCGCCGTCGCCCGGCCACCGTTCGCCGACGGCTTCGAGATCACGGCCGTCCGCCCCATCGTCAAGACCGACCTCGACGACTACGAGTTCGCCGAGGACCTCAAGGAACGCCTGCTCGAACGGCAACGTGGCGTCCTCATCTCCGGTGCGCCCGGCGCGGGGAAGTCGACGTTCGCACAGGCTGTCGCCGAGTTCCTCGCCGACCACGACAACGCGGTCAAGACGATGGAGAAACCCCGCGACCTGCAGGTCGGCTCCGACATCACCCAGTACACCGCCCTCGGGGGCGACATGGCCAAGACCGCCGACTCCCTGTTGCTGGTCCGTCCGGACTACACCATCTACGACGAGGTGCGCAAGACCGACGACTTCGAGGTGTTCGCGGACATGCGCCTCGCCGGTGTGGGCATGGTCGGCGTCGTCCACGCCACCCGCGCCATCGACGCCCTCCAGCGACTCGTCGGCCGGGTGGAACTCGGCATGATCCCGCAGGTGGTCGACACGGTGGTCTACATCGAGGCCGGAAGCGTCGACACCGTCTACGACGTGACGACCGAGGTGAAGGTGCCCGAGGGGTTGACCGCCGAGGACCTCGCCCGGCCGGTCATTCAGATCACGGACTTCGAGACCGGCACACCCGCCTACGAGATATACACCTTCAACCGGCAGGTCGTGACCGTCCCCCTCGAGGGCGACGAGGGGAGCGAGACGGGCGTCTCCCGCCTCGCGCGCAAGGAGGTCGAACGCGAGATCAGATCCATCGCTCGCGGGCACGTCGAGGTGGAGTTGAAGGGGCAAAACGAGGCCGTCGTCTACGTCGAGGACGACGACATCTCCTACGTCATCGGGAAGGGCGGCGGCCGGATCAGCGACGTGGAGGATCGCCTCGGCATCAGCATCGACGTCCGCACCCTCGACGAACGGCCGTCGGGTGGCGGGGGAAGCGGGGCCGGAAGTGGTAGTGGTGGGAGCGGCGGTCGGTCGTCCGGGAGTCGGGGCGGAACGGTCGTCACACCCGAGGTCACCTCCCGGCACGTCGTCGTCGACATCGAGGACGGCGTCGACGTCGGCGAGACGGTCGAGGTGCGGGCCGACGACGAGTATCTGTTCACCGCGACAGTCGGTCGTGGCGGGGAGATACAGGTGTCACGCGGCAGCGCGATCGCCGACGAACTCGAAGCCGCGATCGATCACAAACGGCGGATCACCGTCCACCCGGCCTAGTCACATTCGACGCAGGCGGCGTCCGCCTCGCCGACCTCGGCCAGTTTCGCCTCGTTCAACTGGTAGAGGTTCTGTCGGGCGTCGGCGAAGTAGACGTCCTCGTCGACGACACCGAGTTCTTCGAGGCGTTCGAGCGCGTACCGCACCGTCCGGGCCGACAGCATCGATTCCTCGACGATCCCCTTCTGGGTCAGCGACCCGTTGTATTCGAGGACCTTGAAGACCAGTTTCGCGCTCGGCGGAAGGTCGTCCAGACCCTCCTCGTCAGTTCCTGGCATTACGTAACTGGAACGCCGCCACCGGCATAAATGTTCACCGACCGGTCGGGTCGTGAATAGTGCCGCAACTTCCATCATTAATACTCGACGGATATCGACTTGTGTCTATGGGTGTACAAGACACACGTCGAAAGCTCGACCCGCTGTTCGATCCCGACTCGTTGGCCATCGTCGGCGCCAGTCCCGACTCGTGGTACGCCTCCCGAATCACGGACAACCTCCTGTCGTACGGCTACGACGGCGACGTCTACCTCGTCAACCCCAACCGTGAATCGGCGTGGGACCGCCCCTGCCACGACTCCCTTTCGGCGCTGCCCGAGACGGTCGACCTCGCCGTCGTGGTCGTCCCCCGGGAACACGTCGTCGACGTGGTCGAGGAGGCCGCCGAAGTGGACGTACCGACGGCACTGGTCATCTCGACGGGCTTCAGCGAGGCCGACGAGCGGGGGGCCGAACTCGAGGCGGACCTCGACGCGGTCGTCTCGGACGCCGACATCGACGTCGCCGGGCCGAACTGCATCGGCCTCGCGAACGCCAGCGAGGGGACGGTACTGACCGGGCTGTGTTCGCGCCAACCCGAACCGGGGCGGATCGGCCTCGCGAGTCAGTCCGGGGCGCTCTCCTTCGCCACCTTCTTCGAGAACGCCGCCGACGAGGACACACACTTCTCCCACGTCGTCTCGACCGGGAACGAGGTCGACCAGAGCCTCGCGGACTACGTCGAGTACATGGCCGCCGACCCGGACTGCGAGGTGATCTGTACGTACATCGAAGGGGTGACCGAGCCACGGCGGTTCATCGAGGTGGCCCGGGAGACGGTGGCGACGGGGACACCCGTACTGGCGGTGAAAGTCGGGAGTTCGGACGTGGCGCAGGCGGCCGCCGAGTCACACACCGGATCGCTGACCGGCAACGACGCCGTGTGGGACGCCGCCTTCGGACAGGCGGGCATCGAGCGCGTGCCGGACATCCCGGACCTCACGACGCGGGCCCAGGCCCACGCGGCGTTCGATCCGCCGGACTCCGATCGCGTCTGTGTCGCCTCGACCAGCGGCGGCCTCGCCACGCTGCTCGCCGACCTCGCCGAGGACCGGGGTCTCGAACTCCCGGAGTTGACCGAGGAGACGGAGACGGCGCTGCTCGAGATGGACGACCTGCTCACGTTCGGCGAACTCCACAACCCGGTCGACATCCGCGCCGCCGGCGCGGAGGTGTTGACCGAGGTCGCCGCGGAACTGTTCGACGACGACCGCTTCGACTCCTACGTGTTCGGCATCGGCCTTTCGGCGGTGGACGAGGACGCCGACGCCATCGCCGACCGCCTGCTCGAAGTCGGCAGGATGACCGACGACCCCGTCATCTTCCTGTGGACGGGCCGAACGGAGCCGGGCAGCCTCGACGACCCTCAGCCCTACGAGCGCGTCCGCGCCGAGTATCCGCTGTTCTACGAGCCCGGCAAGTCCATCGACGCGTTGGCGTCGCTCGTCAACTTCGACGAGGCGCGCGACCGACTCGTGGGCCGGCCGCCGTTCGAACTCGACGACCGTCCGTCGGCCGACCTCCCGAGCGACAGCACGCTCACGTGGTCGCAGTCGACGTCGCTGCTCGAGGATTACGGGGTCGATCTGCCGGCGACGCGGTCGGCCACGTCGAGCGAGGAGGCCGCCCGCTACGCCAGTGGGATCGGGACGCCGGTCGTGATGAAAGTCGACTCGCCGGACGTAGCCCACCGCAACCGGATCGGGGCGGTTCGGGTCGGCGTCGACTCCCCCGCGGAGGCACAACGGGCCTACGAAGAGATCGTCGCGAACGTCTTCGAACACGACTCCGAGGCGAAGATCGAGGGCGTCCTCGTCCAGGAGATGGTCGACAGCGGGGTCGAGGCGCTGGTCGGCGCGTCCCAAGATCCGAACCTCGGGCCGGTCGTCACGCTCGGCTCCGGCGGGACCCAGGTCGAGGCCCTACAGGACACCACCCATCTCGTCGCACCGTTCGGCAAAGGCGACGCCTACGGTGCGCTCGATCGGACGGACCTCCCCGACAAGTTCGACCACGAGTTCGGCCCGGACGCGTCGCTGGACAGCCTCGCGGGCCTCATCACCAAGATCGGCAATCTCGTGGCGAAGCGACGGGACGTGGCCGAACTCGACCTCAACCCGGTGATGGTGCGCCCGGAGCGGAGCGTCTGTGTGGACGCGTTCGTTCGAACCGACTGACACGGGGCGCGGTGTCCCGGTCTCGACGCGCAGCGTGCGGTCCGATTCGGCGTATCGAACGCCTTTTCATGTCCGGCGCCGCAGAGTCGTGTATGGCTACGGAAACGCAGACGGGGCTCACCGGACACGTCCGCGGGGTGACCGTCACCACGCTCGCGTGTCTCGCCGGCGTCGCGGCGAGCGTCGCCGCCGCCGCCGTCGTCGGGACCGGCTCCGGGGCTGCCTCCGACACCCGGGCGCTCGCGTTCTTGGTGGCCGCCGTCGCCGGCCAGTACCCACTGTTGAAGGCCGTCGGCGTCGACGTCTCCGACTTCGGGGCGAAAGACCACCTCTACGTGGCGTTCATGACGTTCACGCTCTGGTTCATCAGTTTCGCGATCCTGCTCACCACCGGCGCGACCGTCTAACCATGGCCGACGACAGCATCGCGGTCGTCGACCTCGATCGGTGTCAACCCGACCGCTGCAACTACGAGTGTGCGAACTTCTGTCCGCCAAACCGGACCGGCGAGGAGTGCATCGTCACTCTCGAAGAGCGCCACGACGACCCCGACCTCTACGACGGCGATCCGGCCCAGATCAGCATCTCCGAGGAGCTCTGTCTCGGCGAGACCTGCGGCATCTGCGTCGAGAAGTGTCCCTTCGACGCCATCGAGATCATCAACCTCCCACAGGAGTTAGAGGACGACCCGATCCACCAGTACGGCGAGAACGCCTTCCGGCTCTACGGCCTGCCCGTCCCCGAATCCGGGACGGTCACCGGGCTCCTCGGCCCGAACGGCATCGGGAAGTCCACCGCCGTCCACGCGCTGGCGGGCGAGACAGTCCCCAACCTCGGCCGGTACGACGACGCCCCCGCGTGGGAGACGGTGCTCGACCGCTACCGCGGGACGGCGCTCCAGACCTACCTCGAACGCCTGATCGACGACGAGGTGGCCGTCGCGCGCAAACCCCAGTACGTCGACCGCATCCCCGACCAGGTCGACGGGACGACGAGTGACTTGCTCGCTGGGACGGACGAACGCGGCGTCGTCGACGAGTTGGTCGACCGCCTCTCGATCCGGCCGGTGATCGACCAGCCGATCGACACGCTGTCGGGCGGCGAACTCCAGCGAGTGGCGCTGGCGGCGACGCTCGCCCGCGACGCCGACTTCTACTTCCTCGACGAGATCACCCCCTACCTCGATATCGGGCAACGGGTGACTGCGGCCCGCCTCGTCCGCGAGCTGGCCGACGAGGAGGACCGCTCGATGCTCGTGGTCGAACACGACCTCGCCGTCCTCGACCTCCTCGCCGATACGATCCACGTCGCCTACGGTGAACCCGGCGCGTACGGCGTCGTCACCGACCCCAAGTCGGTGCGCAACGGCATCAACGAGTATCTCCGGGGCTACCTCGACAACGAGAACATGCGTATCCGCCCCGACGAGATCACCTTCGAGCAGCATGCGCCCCGCGAATCGGTGGACGGGACGCCCCTGATCGAGTACCCCGACCTGCACAAATCGTACGGCGAGGGCGAGTTCTCGCTGTCGGTCGACGCCGGCACCATCTACCGCAGCGAGGTGCTCGGCGTGGTCGGCCCGAACGGCATCGGGAAGTCGACGCTCGCGAAACTGTTCGCGGGGTCGCTCACCCCCGACGGGGGCGACCTCGATTTCAACCCGGACATCGCCTACAAACCCCAGTACGTCGAGGTCGACCAGCCGATGCGGGTCGACACGTTCCTCTCCTCGATCACGGACGACTTCGGTACCTCGTTCTGGAACACGGAGATCGCCCGACCCCTGCAGTTGGACCGGATCATGGAACAGCAGTTGACGGACCTCTCGGGTGGGGAGCGCCAGCGCGTCGCCATCGCAGCCTGCCTCTCGGAGGAGGCCGACCTCTACCTGCTGGACGAACCCTCCGCCCACCTCGACGTCGAGCAGCGGGTGCAGGCCACCACCGCCATCCGCCGGTACGCCGAGAACCACGACGCCACCGCAATGGTGATCGACCACGACATCTACATGATCGACCTGCTGGCCGACCGCCTGATGGTGTTCGACGGCGAACCCGCCCAGCGCGGCCACGCCTCGACCCCACAGGACATGCGCTCGGGGATGAACGACTTCCTCGCGGATCTGGACATCACCTTCCGGCGCGACGAGCGGACGGGGCGTCCCCGCATCAACAAGCCCGACAGCCAACTCGACCGCAAGCAGAAGCGCCAGGGCGAGTACTACTACACGCCCTGATCGGTCGTGTGCGGCATAGACACGACCGCTTCAGCGTTAGGTCGGTGGCGGCCGAGTGGTGACGTATGGAGACCGAGACTTGCGACACGACGGCGACGGACGCGTCTGAGACGACCCCCGAACGCCCGGAGTTTCGGGGCTGTGCCGTCTGTTATTCGGTCGAACTGGCCGTCTACGCGGTACGACGGGCGCGGCGCTGACCGGTCGGCCCGGTCGCCCGAGACCCTCGAATCGTCCAGTTCGACCGACTCGTACCCCACGAACGCCACCCAGCGTTCGACGCCCAACCGATACTAGTGTCTGGGACCCATACGACGGCCGATGGACGACCAACCGCTTCCGAGCGACCTCCCCGACCCGGACTCGCTCGGGGACTCGTTTCTCGTCTACGAGGTCGAGGTCGGTGACGATCAGGTGCTGTACTACGGCGACCTCGCCGGTGCGAAGGAGGCCGTCCTCCGGACGCTCTCCCCCCGGTTTCGCGAGCGCGGCTACCGCGTCTCGCTGGAGTACCGGATGGGGGAGCACGTCCTCGTCGCGACGGAGCGGTCCACGGGGATAGACGGTATCCCGTGGACGAACGTCGTGTTGTTCGGTCTGACGGTGTTGACGACGCTCTACGCCGGATCGCAGTGGTACGGGATCGACGTGGCCGCCGACCCGCTCGCCATCGTGGGGGCGTGGCCCTTCGCCCTGTCCGTCGTAGGCGTCCTCGCGGTCCACGAACTGGGCCACTACGTCTTCAGTCGCTACCACGACGTCGAGGCGACGCTCCCCTACTTCATTCCGATCCCGAGCATCCTCGGCACACTCGGGGCGGTGATCCGGATGAACGACACCATCCCCGACCGTCGGGCGCTGTTCGACATCGGCGTCGCGGGGCCGCTGGCCGGCCTCGTCGCGACCGTCGTCGTCACCGCGGTCGGCGTGTCGTTGCCGCCCGTCCCGGTGAGCGAGGGGAGCGTCGTCGCCGGCCTCGACATCGGCTACCCGCCGCTCGTCGCCGGCATCGCGGCGCTCCTGGGTGAGCCACTGGCCTACGGCGACGGCCGGATGGTCAACCCGGTCGTCGTCGGCGGCTGGGTCGGGGCGTTCGTGACCTTCCTCAACCTGCTCCCCGTCGGCCAACTCGACGGTTCCCACGTGACCCGTGCGTTGCTCGGGGAGCGGATCGGTACGATCCAGCGAGCCGTCCCGGTCGGCCTGTTCGGCCTCGCCGCGTACCTGTTCGTCTTCGAGAACGGTCGGGGGGCACAGCTCTGGGCGCTCTGGGGGGTGCTGTCGCTCCTCTTCCTGCGGGGCGGCACCGCGACGCCGATGGACGAAACCTCGGTCGACCGGACCCGATGGGTTATCGGTGGGGTGACGCTCCTCCTCGGGCTGTCGTGTTTCACACCGATTCCCATCGCGATCACCGGGTGAGACGGCCGTCCCCATCCGGATGGTCGCCGACAGCGAGTCGTGTAGGAGTCACTGTGTACTCGCTTTCTTGTCCACGAATTCCCGAAGTAGGGGATCACCCTGAGTTCCGCACGCTTTAGGTCGACGCCACTCGACCATCTCACATGAGCGCCTTCTTCGATCGCCTGCACGATCGGATCGACCGCGTCGACAGCGTCGTCTCGGTCGGCCTCGACGCCGACCCCGACCGAATCCCCGACTTCCTCACCGACCGCGACCTGCCGCGCTGGGCGTTCAACCGCCGGATCATCGACGCCACGCACGATCACGCCGCCTGCTACAAGCCAAACGCCGCCTTCTACGAGGACGCCGACGGCTGGCGGGCACTCCGGGAGACGATAGCCTACGCCCACGGCAAGGACGTCCCCGTCTTACTGGACGCCAAGCGCGCGGACATCGGCAACACGTCCCGGCGATACGCCGGGCTGCTCGACACCGCCGACGCCATCACGGTCAACCCCTACATGGGCCGGGACTCGCTCGACCCGTTCCTCTCCCGGGAGGACGCGGGCGTGTTCGTCCTCTGTCGCACCTCGAACCCCGGTGGTGCGGACCTGCAGGACCTCGAACTCGCCTCGGGCGAACCGCTCTACCGGCGGGTGGCGGCGCTCGCCGACCTGTGGAACGAACACGGCAACGTCGGCCTCGTCGTCGGCGCGACGGCACCCGAGGAGCTCGAACGGCTCCGCGAGGAGGTGCCCGACATCCCCTTCCTCGTTCCCGGCGTCGGGGCCCAGGGCGGCGACGTCGAGGCGGCCGTCGAGTACGGCCTTGCCGACGGCGTCGGCCTCGTCAACTCCTCTCGGGGCATCATCTTCGCCGGTGAGCAGAGCTCACCGAGCTCCCGGACGGAATCCGGGGACGCCCCCCGAGACGACGAGGCGGCGTACTTCGGCGCGGCCGGCGAGGCGGCGAAGCGACTCAAAACACGCCTCAACCGGCACCGCTGAGCCCGGTCAGTCGTCGCCCATCCGCGTGCCCCCGGCACAGTCCACACACAGGCCCGTCCCCCGTTCGTAATGCTCCGTGCAGACGGTCGCCCCGCAACTCCCACAGGAGTGTCTCGCCGTCGCGCTCTCGCAAACCTGACAGATAGTTGTGACGCTCATAGTTCACGTATGCCACGGTACGGTTTCACCCTTTGGGCGGGACATCAGCGGGCGAGACGCTTACGGTCGTGGGAGACGGAGGCGACGGTGTGGACAGGGACCGACTCGTGCTCGGCCTCGCCGCGGTGTTCGCCGGCATCACGGTCGTGCTCGTGGTGCTCGCGTTCGTCCGTCAGCTATTCCTGCTGTTTCTGGCGCTTCCCTTCGGTCTGACGACGTACCTCATGTGGCACCACGCGACGGGGCGACTGGCGGCCCGCACCCGACGACGGGCGCGGGCGAACGGCAGTACCGGGTCGCGGCGCTCTCCGGGCGGGTTCGGCGCGACGGCCGGTGGGCGCGGGAGCCGTAACCGTCGCGCCGGTCGAACCACACAGGGCGGTCGGACCGGCGGGGCGAGCGCACCCGACGACACCCCGACCCGGCGCGAGGCCTACGAGACGCTCGGTCTGGAGCCCGGTGCGGGCGAGGACGCGGTCCGACGGGCCTACCGGTCGAAGGTCAAGGACGTCCACCCCGACACGGAGGAAGGTGACGAGGAGGCGTTCAAGCGCGTGAATCGCGCGTACGAGCGGCTCCGTGGCTGAAATAGTGTGATAACAGTACCCAAACGACGGAAAGCGTTTTGCCGAGTGGTTCCATACCACGGTGCATGACCGCCGATCGGGCCGTCCTTCGGGAGGCCCTCGAACGCGGCGAGGAGGAGGGGGGGCCGATCGAGTTCAAGGAACGACTGTCCCGCGACGTCCACTTGGCCGACGGGCGCATGGAGAGTCTGGCCGCACAACTCCGCCACCGGATGCTGTCCGGCGACGGCGAGGCGACGTACGTCGTCGGCGTCACGGACGCCGGTCGGGTCGCCGGCATCTCCCCGTCGTCGTTCTCGGAGTCCATGGACGTCCTCTCCTTGCTCGCGGAGGAAGCAGGCGCACACATCGAGGACGTGGAGACGTGGGGCGTCGGCGGCGACGACGGCGACGGACTGGTCGGCGTCGCCACCGTCCGCGAGGGCGGTATCCTCGACACCGACGACTCCCACATCGTCGTCGGCACCGCCGGCCACGTCGACCACGGCAAGAGCACGCTCGTCGGGACGCTCGTCACGGGGCAGGCCGACGACGGCGAGGGCGGCACCCGCGGCTACCTCGACGTCCAGCCCCACGAAGTCGAGCGGGGCCTCTCGGCGGACCTCTCCTATGCGGTGTACGGCTTCGACGATTCGGGGCCGGTGCGGATGGACAACCCCCACCGCAAGACCGACCGTGCCCGGGTCGTCGAGGAGGCCGACCGCCTCGTCTCGTTCGTCGACACCGTCGGCCACGAGCCGTGGCTCCGGACGACGATCCGGGGACTCGTCGGGCAGAAACTCGACTACGGGCTGTTGACCGTCGCCGCCGACGACGGCCCGACCGACACGACGCGCGAGCACTTGGGGATCCTGCTCGCGACCGAACTGCCGACGATGGTGGCGATCACGAAGACCGACCTCGTGAGCGAGGAGCGCGTCGAGGAGGTCGAACGCGCCGTCGAACGCCTCCTTCGAGACGTCGAGGAGACGCCGCTCCGGATCGAACGCCACGGCGTTGGGACCGCCGCCGAGGAGATCGGGGACGTGGTGCCCATCCTGAAGACCAGCGCCGTCTCGGGAACCGGGCTGGACGCCCTCGACGACCTGTTCGAACGCCTCCCCAAGACCAACGGCGACGACGGCGAGTTTCGGATGTACATCGACCGGACGTACTCGGTGACCGGCGTGGGAGCCGTCGCCTCCGGCACCGTCAACTCCGGCACCGTCGAGGCGGGCGACGACCTCCTCCTCGGGCCGATGGCCGACGGCTCCTTCCGCGAGGTCGAGGTGCGCTCCATCGAGATGCACTACCACCGCGTCGACCGCGCCGAGGCCGGCCGCATCGTCGGCATCGCGCTCAAGGGCGTCGCGGAGGCGGAGATCGAGCGTGGGATGACCCTCCTGCCCGCCGACGCCGATCCCACGCCGGTCCGCGAGTTCGAGGCCGACGTGGTCGTCCTCAACCACCCGACCCGCATCGGCACGGGCTATGAACCCGTCGTTCACCTCGAAACGGTCAGCGAGGCGGCCGTCTTCCGCCCCGAGGACGGGCACCTCCTCCCCGGCGACCACGGGACCACGACCGTCGAGTTCAAATTCCGACCCTACGTGGTCGAGGAGGGCCAGCGGTTCGTCTTCCGCGAGGGCCGGAGCAAGGGCGTGGGGACGGTCACGGACGTGTAGGGTTCCGTCTCGACGGCTCTCCCCCAAGATACTTATCGCCTCTAGAGGGTGTCATAGAACTCTTCTCACACCGTGATGATTGTGCTTCCCGGATTGTCTCCGCGTTCGTAGTTGGTGATTGCGACGACGAGGCGCAGACACAACGCGAGGAACACCTGCGCTCGTGCATGGACGCGGCCTCGGGCGTGCGTTCGCCCGAGGCCGCAGCCCTTGACTGATTCGTTGGTTCGTTCGACGCCACTCCGGCGGTTGTACGTCTCGTCTAGCGTTGATTGCTTCAGCTGAACGTCGTTGCTGTGTTTTTCAATGCGGTCTTCTACCCTGTACTCGATATCTTTCGGGTCGTCGGTGTTTCGTGGATTGTACGGAGCGACTGGCACGACCCCTGCGGCCAGCAGGTGGTCGTGCCAGTCGAGCGTGTCGTAGGCACTGTCTCCAAGCATCCACATCGGTTTCCCGACGGCGAGCGCGTCACGCGTGACGCGCATCGCCGTCTCTTCTGGTGCTTGTTTGCTCTCGGTGAACTCGGCTGCAATCGGGATCTTTTGCCCGGTTGAGACGATCGTGCAGCCGTAGCCGTAGTAGTACTCGTCATCGGTTGGATCATAGCACTTCGATGCGTCTGGATCGGCGGGCATCGCTCTCACGTCGGTTGAATCGATAGAATACGTCAAGTCGAGCAGGCCCCGCAAGGCGGCCTGCTCGACGAGATGGTCGAAGACCCGGTCAACAACGTGCTCAAGATCAGTGAGGAATCGATCGACCGCGTCTCTCGACGGCGGTCGATCGAAGCTACAGCTGAGCCAGACAACGGTGTTGTTCAGTTCTCGTGCAACCGGACGGATACCGTAGATGTTCTTGTAATAGCAATGGAGAAAGCCACGCATCATCTCGGGCGGCTCAAGATCTCGTGTTCGCCCCGTCTCCGCCGGGGCGAACACGTCGAACCCTTCAAGAAACTCGAAGGAGAGGTGCTCGAACAACGCCAACGTCTCCGTTTCCACGGCATTGAAGAACGATTCTACCGAAGGATCATCTTGCAGGGTCGCTGAACTCATTCCACCTCAGCGTTCACCCTGCTCTTTGGTATGCGAACTGTTCTATGACACCCTCATCGCCTCTATTTAAAACAGTAGTCACCCCTACCACTGTGGCCAGACCTCCCGTCACGCCACGATCAGGTACGGCAGAGCGGTTCCACATACGATACAAGCAACATATGACGGACTACAACGACAAGATCCGCGCGGTCGTCCTCGCGGCGCTCATGGTGTTCTCGGTTTTCGCCGGCACCGTGGCGCTCTCGGGGTCGGCTACCGCGACTGTAGACACTATCAATGGTGACGCCGCCACTGAAGACGTCGAGATTGGGCAGAGCCAAGTGACACAGAACGTAGTGTTCGACGTAACGATCGACGGTCAATCAAACACGGAGACGGTCAACATCAACGTATCGGAGGCCACCGATGCCGGATCCAGTATCGAGGATCTCGATGCCGGCAACGTCACGGTCGGTGGCACTGACTCCGCCGAGGTCAGCCTCGGGACCATCAACAACGACCTCGGGGCGGGCGACCCGAACATCGACATCGACCTCCAAGACGATACTCAAGACGGTACCTCCCACACCGTCACGATAACCGCCACGCTGACACACGACACCGGCAGTATCAGTTCGGAATCGAGTCCGAACACGTACAACATTACGAACACGACTGGTACTACTGGGACGGCTAGTGGGACGGTCGACTTCGCCTTCCAAGACACGACCGCCCCGACGGTCGTCATCAACAGCGTCTCCCCGACTTCTCCCGGTCAGTACGGCACCGTGACCGTCGACTACAACCTGACGGACGCGGGTACCGGCGTCGACACCACGGGGTCGGTTACGAACCTGACGCTAGAGGACAGCGACGGCGACAAGATCGCCGACACCAGCCTGACGACTGGAACCAATCAAGAGACGACGTTCGATCTCACGAACCTCGCCGGCGGCGAGGCGGCGCCCGGGACGCTCACGCTGGAACTCAACGGGACGGACAGCGACTCCGTCACCGATCCAGAGACGGCGTCGCCCATCGACACCAGCGCCTCGGTGACGGGCGTCGGCAGCGACAATCGCGCGCTGTACACGAACGGGACCGGCACCTTCGACACTCGTGACGGTACGGGCGTCGTCTTCGACGGCGCGGACGTGTTCCAGGGTGAGGAAGACATCGAGTTCGGCGGGCCCACCTCCCTGACGGGTGTCAGCGGTGACGCCGAGGGCCAGACCCTCCAGCTTCCGGTCAGCCAGAGCCAGGCGACTGGACAGTACGACGAGGACGGCCCGGACGTGTTCCGAAACGGCGATAACGTCGGCGTGACAGTGCTCGAACCGCGTGTCACCACCTTCGACATCGAGAACAACAACGGCGAGGACATCTCGGGCAGCTCGGTCCCGCAAGGTCAGACGGACGAGCGCGGCGCGGGTGACCTCACCGTCGTTGCCGACTACAACTACAACCAGGCCGAGGACCTCGAACTCACCGTCGAGAACGAAGACGGTCTCGACGTGACCGGCGACGCTATCGACGGCAACGCTAACGCCTTCGAGAACTCCAACGGCGAGGTCACTTGGGACCTCGACCTCTCGGACCTCAACACGGGGACGTTCACCATCGAAGTCGCTGGCTCGGACGACCTCGACTTCGGTAGCGCAACCGAGTCGACGACGGTCACCGTGACCGGCGACGACGACGTCACGCTCGACCTCGCATCCGATTCGGTCACGCGCGGACAGGACGTGACCTACACGATCCGCGGGTCGAACGCCGGCGACACGCACGCTATCGCCATCAGCGGCGATGACTTCCGCGACAACGCGAACAACCGCGACCGGATCTTCCGCGATGTCGGTGACGTCGAATACCGCGGCTACAACGCGAGCAGCGACGTCGCGTGGGCCGTCGTTCAGATCGACGACGACACCGGTGTCGGCGTCGGTCAGGTCGACACGAGCCAACTCGACACGACTGACGTCGACGTCGACCTCTACGCGTCGTCCAACATCGACCTTGCGACGGCCGGCACGGCCGAATTCGACGCGAACAACACGATCGCGAACAACGACCCCGAGGACGACCCCTCGCTAGAAGTCGAAGAGGGTGAAGTCTCGGTCAACACGCCCGGCGAAACCTACGTTGTCGGCAGCGAAGTCGACATCAACGGCACGGCCTCGGAAGGCATCGAAGACGTCGCCTTCTACGTCCGTCGCCAGGGCGAATACAAGCTCCTCGAACTCGACAGCAACGCGGACCCGCAGACGACGATCTCCGTCGACGCGGACGACACCTTCGAGAAAGAGGACGTCGTGCTGAGCGAACACGGCGGCAACGGGAACGACCTCCTGTCCCAGCCGGGCACCTACCGCTTCGGTGTCATCGACGCCGCTGACGTGAACGGTACGTCGGGTACCACTCCGAGCGTCAACGTCTCGGCGTTCAACACGGGCACGAGCTCGCAGAAGTCCCTCCGTGTCGTCGACACGGAACTGGAAGCGAACTTCCAGACGGTCGGCGGCCAGGTCTCGACTGATGACGATGTCATCAACGTGACCGGGACGTCGCTGGGTTCGCAGACGGTCGCGTTCCTCTTCATCGACGAACGTGGGAACGTCGCGTACACCAGCGTGACCACGGACGACGACAACACGTTCGAAGAGGACGAACTCGACATCAGCGGTGACAACAACATGGACCTCGCTGAAGGGCAGGTCAGCGCCCACGCACTCACGGCCGGGCGCGACGGCTCCTTCGGTGACGGTGAACTCCCCGGATCCAACACCGGTGACGACACCTACACGAACCTCTCGAACTTCGTTGACGAGCTCAACGACCAGTCGCTGACGGGCGACCAGGCACGAGCACGCGTCCTGGATCAGACGACCGAAGCAGTCGCGAGCGACGACCGGGTGGTCACCTCGACCTTCCGGCTTGCGGACTCGCAGTCGACGATCCAGAGCGTCTACCCCGAAGGCATGGAAGCCTCGGGCGTCAACCCGGTCGGCGTCGACGACACGATGGTCGTCGAAGGCGCGACCAACCTCCGTCCGGACGACAACTCGATCACCGTCGAACTCATGACGCAGGAGGGCGACTCGGTCGCACTGACGACGACCGACGAGTGGTCCTACGACGGTCAGTGGATGGTCTCCCTCGAACTCGAGGACGTGCAGACGGGCACGTACGACATCGAGGCCGACGACAGCTACAACACTGACGTCACCGAGGTAGAGATCGTCCAGAACCGCCAGACTGCGACGCCGGAGCCGACGGACACGCCGGAACCGACGGCAACGGACACGCCGGAACCGACGGACACGGCGAGGGACACACCCGAGCCTGACACGGCGACGGACACGCCCGAACCGGACACGGCGACCGCAACGCCGACGTCCGAGGGCGGCCCCGGCTTCGGTGCGGTCATCGCGGTCATCGCGCTCTTGGCGGCTGCGCTGCTGGCCGTCCGACGCGACAACTAAGCTAACGACGACTGACCGCCGGTAGCGGTCACCCGACGCGGTTTCTTTCCGTGGACGCGACTTCCAAAACCGATATCCTGCTCTGCCACGATTGGAGAGCCATGACCGATCTGATGTCCGGCGAACCCGGAAACCGCCCGTACGGCGGCACCTGCCCGGCGTGCAAACGCGAGTACCGGCACGCGATCACGTTCACCCGCGACGGCGCGATCCGGGGCGATATCTCGGGCGACATCTGCATCACACCCGGCTACCTGTTCGCCCACTCCGAGATCACCGTCACCGACCCCGACGACGACTTCCCGACAAAGGAGGTCGGCGGGATGGGCAACCGACGGGAAGTGCCAGTCGAGAAGACGGACGTCTCCGGGGTGTGGGTCTCCGACGGCGACGAGACGGACCCGTTCGTGCTCCCCGACGACGGCGAGAACTGACCCCGCACTCGGCTCCGATCGGATCAGATCAGCAGTTGCGACGGATCGACGGGGCGCTCGAACCGTCGACAGGCCTCCCGGAGTGCGTCGAGCGTGAACGTCACCTCCGCATCGTACTTCTCGACGGGGACCCCGTACTCGTCGGCGCCGACGCGTTCGAGGAATCGATACGAAGAGACGACGACGCGCCGTTCGGGCACCGTGAGGAACAGCCGAGCGTCGGGGTCCCAGTCGAACCGTTCGTCGGTGTACGCCGGATCGTGGGGCCACGCGAAGACGGCGTTCTCGCGGATCGTCCCCTCGAACCGACTGGCACGGTCCCGGTCGTGGGCGTGGGGTGGGTACTCGATTCCGGTCGCGAGGATGCGCTCTTTCAGTCGCTCGCTTCGAGCGTAGTGGACCACCGCCACCCACCCGTCCGCCGGGTCGACGGGTCGGGTTCGGTGCACCCGGACTGGCGTCCCCGTCGGAACGATAACCTCGACACGCGGGCCGGCGTACGACAGCGTTTTCGCCGGCGGGTAGTTCAAGAGCGCCGTGAACCGCTTCTTCCGGACGTACTCGTGTACCGAGTACCGACAGCCGTGGGAACAGCGCCACTCGTCGCCGTCGAGTACTCCATCCGACGCCGGACAGTCGTAGCACGTCTCGGGGTAGCAGTACGCACAGAGCGTCCCCTCAGGGACCGGCGTGCGACAGCACAGACACCTCGACCGCGTGTCGGTCGACGGCATTCGACGTGTCCGACTGGCGGGGGGCGGCGTAAACAATCTTTCTGCAGACAGGGGGGTGTCTGGCGCGGTCGTGGTGGTCGCTCTCGTTTCCTGAGCGACCGGCAAAGTAGGGATGGGCTCGGCGGGAGTCCCGCGAGCGAACGCAGTGAGCGAAGGAAATGGACTCGCCGGGAGTCCCGCGAGCGACCGAAGGGAGCGAGTGGGACTACGGCGAGTCCACGACTGAACGAACGAAGTGAGTGAAGAAGTGGACTCGCCGGGATTTGAACCCGGGGCCTCTTCCTTGCGAAGGAAGCGATCTGCCACTGATCTACGAGCCCGCACTCGAACCCAGCCGTCGGGCGTACTTGTAAGCTTCTGTTCCGGGCGGAAAAACGCCTTAGCGCCGTGGCCCGCGGTCAGTCCTCGAGGACGATCTCGATACTGACGTCGTTGGGCACCTGGATGCGCATGAGCTGGCGCAGTGCGCGTTCGTCCGCATCGATGTCGATCAGCCGCTTGTGGACGCGCATCTCCCAGTGCTCCCAGGTGGCAGTCCCCTCGCCGTCGGGGGACTTCCGGGACGGGACTTCGAGCGTCTTCGTGGGCAGCGGGATCGGACCGCTGAGGCTGACTCCCGTCTTGCTCGCGATCTCGCGAACTTCGTCGCAGATCCCGTCGAGGTCCTCGGGGCTCGTGCCCGCCAGACGAACGCGTGCTTGCTGCATCTATCGTTCGTTGACCGAGAGCACTTTGCCGGCCGCGATGGTCTGACCCATGTCGCGGATGGCGAAGCTACCGAGCTCGGGGATCTCCGAGGACGGCTCGAGGCTGAGGGGCTTCTGTGGTCGCACCGTGACGACCGCGGCGTCGCCGGACTTGATGAAGTCCGGGTCCTCCTCGGCGACCTCGCCGCTCGCGGGATCGAGCTTCTGGTCGATGGACTCGATGGTACACGCGACCTGTGCCGTGTGGGCGTGGAAGACCGGCGTGTAGCCCGCCGTGATCACGGAGGGGTGCTGCATGACGACGACCTGCGCCTGGAACGTCTCGGCGACCGAAGGCGGGTCGTCGGCCGGACCACAGACGTCACCGCGGCGGATGTCGTCCTTGCCGATGCCACGGACGTTGAACCCGACGTTGTCGCCGGGGCCGGCCTCGGGCACCTCTTCGTGGTGCATCTCGATGGTCTTGACCTCGCCACCGACGTCCGAGGGCTGGAACGACACGTTGTCGCCGACGTTCATGATACCCGTCTCGACGCGGCCGACCGGGACCGTCCCGATACCGGAGATGGTGTAGACGTCCTGGATGGGGAGGCGAAGCGGCGCGTCCGTCGGCGGCTCCGTCTCGGGCAGGTCGTTCAGGGCCTCAAGCAGCGTCGGCCCGTCAAACCACTCCATGTTCTCGGACTTCTCGGCGACGTTGTCGCCCTCGAAGGCCGAGATGGGGATGAACGAGGCGTCCTCGGTGCCGAACCGGACCTGCTTGAGGAGCTGCTTGACCTCTTCGACGACCTCGTTGTAGTCAGTCTCGCCGTAGTCGACGAGGTCCATCTTGTTGACGCCGATGATCAGTTCGTTGATCCCGAGCGTCCGCGCGAGGAAGACGTGCTCGCGGGTCTGGGGCGCGACGCCGTCGTCGGCCGCGACGACGAGCACCGCGTTGTCCGCCTGGGAGGCGCCCGTGATCATGTTCTTCACGAAGTCACGGTGGCCCGGACAGTCGACGATGGTGAAGAAGTACTCGTCGGTGTCGAACTCCTGGTGGGCGATGTCGATGGTGACCCCGCGCTCGCGCTCCTCGGCGAGGTTGTCCATCACGTAGGCGAACTCGAAGCCGCCCTTGCCCTTCTCTTCGGCTTCCTCTCGGTACTGCTCGATTACGTGCTCGGGGACCGACCCTGTCTCGAACAGGAGTCGGCCGACGAGCGTGCTCTTGCCGTGGTCGACGTGGCCGATGATGGCCAAGTTCTGGTGCGGTTTGTCACTCATGGTGGGAATCACGCGCTAAGGCGCTTGGTGAGGAGTATTTTGCCCGATTCACCTAAAACCATTTCGATACGCATCACAGACGCTCGGGTCGCGGTCGGGCGATTTGTGACACCGTCCCGCACGATCACGGGACGGGGCTGCGTCGCGTCGACGCCGACCTCACTCCAACCGGCCCACGTCCGAGAGGATCGCCGTCGCCGTCTCCGGCCCGCCGGCACCCCGGCCGCTGAGGTGCAGCTGGCCGGCATTGACCGTCTCGAACTGGACGATGTTTCGCGTACCCGTGACCGCCAGCGCGTCGTGTTGCGGGACGAGACGCGGACCGACACGGACGCCCTCGGCCGTCGCCTCGCCGATGAGGCGGACCGTCCGGCCGTCCTCGCGCGCCAGTTCGAGAGCGCTCGCCGGGAGGTCGCGAATCCCCTCGACCGAGGCGTCCTCGAGGCTGTACACCCGATCGCCCCCGCTGAGCACGTTCGCCAGGATGACGAACTTCAGCGCCGCGTCGGTCCCCTCCACGTCGAAGGCGGGGTCGGCCTCGGCAACGCCGAGGTCCTGTGCCTCGGCGAGGACGTGTTCGTAGCCCAATCCCTCGGCGGCCATCCGCGAGAGGACGAAGTTCGCCGTCCCGTTGAGGACGCCCCGGGTGGCCGTGATCTGGGACGGGCCGAAGTCGGCGATGGTCGAGAGGATCGGAATCGCGCCGCCGACGGCCGCCTCGAACTGCACCGTCCCCTCGCTTTCGGCTTCGAGCGCCATCAGGTCGCCGTACCGCTCGGCGACGGGACCCTTGTTCGCGAGCACCGCGTGACGGTCCCGCGTCAGCGCCGCCGCGACGTGGGAGAACCCGGGTTCGGCGTTGCCGAGCGTCGTCGGCGTCGCCTCGACCAGGACGTCGTAGTCGGCCGACAGCGCGTCTTCGGGATCGCCGGTGCCGACAACGCCCTCGCGTTCCTTGCGGTCGAAGACCGCGTCGGCGTCGATACCGTCGGGATCCACGGCGGCCGAACTGGAGTCGGCCACCGCGGTCACGACGTGGCCGTACTCGGGCGCGAGGTCGACGACCGATCGACCGACCGCACCGACGCCGATCACCGCGATGTCGAGGCTCATTCCGACACCTCCACGAGCGGTTCGATGACGTCGAGACCCTTGCTGTCGGCGATGTCGCGGACGTGGTCGAACACCTCGTCCGTGCGACCGGTGCGGGTCGCCAGCCGCAGGCGGGCGCTCGACGCCCCGTTGCGACCCTGATGGGCAGACAGCGAGAGGTCCGAGAGCGTCGCGTCCGTGCTCGACTCGATGCAGCGAAGCGTATCGGAGAGGTCGGTGTCGACGATGTCGCCGACCAACAGGAGCGTCAACTGCTCGCCGTACCGCTCCGCGCCAGCCTGGACGACGTTGACACCCTCCTCGCGGAGCGCCTCGACGATGCTCTCGAAGCGATCCGGCGGACACTCCACGTCGACCTCGACGGGGATGTGTCCCCGTGGCGTGAGGTTGCCGCGTTCGTGGAAGATCGACAGCAGGTTGCCGCCGTTGTCGGCGATGGGGCGAAGCGCCGATAGCAGTTCGCCCGGCTTGTCGACGAGTTCCAGCCGGATCGTGTGCGTCTGTGGTCGCTCGCCACCGTCGGTTCGCTC
This sequence comes from Haloplanus sp. CK5-1, assembly GCF_037201915.1. NCBI lineage: Archaea > Methanobacteriati > Methanobacteriota > Halobacteria > Halobacteriales > Haloferacaceae > Haloplanus > Haloplanus salilacus. Next base: position 3,084,970 of record NZ_CP147505.1, read on the forward strand.
ACCCTCTTCGTCCTCGTCGGTGGTGACTGCCTCGTCGGGCATTCAGGCCGTCACCCCCACGGCACGACCCGTCGGCCGAATAATTGTGATCGGCGACGGGGACGGACCGCGGGGTAGCTCCGTGCCGACACGTCGACTGCCGGTGGTCGTGCCGCTAGGCATGGTACACACTGTGCCAAGGGAGTATAAGACAGCATCGGTCGATCCTCGGCGTCGAGGTGGCGGTCAGACCGAGGCAGGACCCGTCGCGGACGGCCGCCCCGCGTCGACGGTCGCCGGAGGGTCGGCGCGCTCCTGGGTGAGAGTGACGACGGTCCAGCCGTCGTCCGTCCTAAAGGAGAGGGAGCCACCTGCCGACTCGGCGACCGAGCGTGCGACCCAGAGGCCGAGGCCGCTGCCGTGTGTGAGTTGTGTGATCTGCGTCTCGCCCGTGATCACGTCGCGCTCGTCCGCGGGGATGCCGGACCCGTCGTCGGCGACGTGGACACGAACCTCGTTGCCGTCGGCCGCGGCCGTGACGCGGACCCGCGACCCGCCGTGTTCGACGGCGTTCTCGACCAGTTCCGCGAGCGCCGTCTCGACGTCCTCGTCGGCCCACATCCACAGGTCGTCGGGCACGTCGACGGTGATATCGACGTCACCGACGAGTCGGGTGTCGTCGACGGCGGCCGCGACGGCGTCGCCGACGTGCAGGCGCGCGTTCGACGCCGAGTGTCGGTCTAGGGCGTCCACCAACACTTTGGACTTGTCCGCCAACTCGCCCACGTCCCGCGACCGTCGGGTGAGCGTCGCGGCGACGTCCGACAGCGGCGACTCGTCGAGTTCGGCCGCCAACCGCTCGGAGTGGCCGACGAGCACCGTGGCGTCGTTGCGGAGGTTGTGTCTGAGGACGCGGCTCAGGACGGCGAGTTTCTCCCGTTCGCGGGCCAACTGCTCGGCCCGTACCCGTCTGGCGTCGTGGACGCCGATGATGACGTGGGCGGCGGCGCTGATCGCGAGGACGTTCCCGGCCGCCAAGGCGTCGGCCACGCTCACCGTTCCGAGTGTCCCTCGATAGACGCCGTGGAACAAGAGTACGGACCCCAAGACGACCAGACCGAGGACGTTCCACGCCGCGATCCGAACCGCGTTCGGCGTCGAGAAGCCACTGCGGTACAGCGCCGCGCCGGCGGCGAGAAGCCCGAGACAGACGACCCCCCCGAGGACCGCGAGCCCGGCACCGACGACGGGGCGGGACCCCACGAGGAACGGCGCGAGGTTCGGGGCGAGGAGGGCGACACCGGTCAGACTGACCGCGGAGCAGGCACCGAAGCGCGCGAGGCGTTCCCGCCGTCGACCGCCGGGGCTCGGTCCCGGCTCGAACAACCGGACGAGCGCCCGGTCGAGACGAGTGAATAACTCTGTCATCGGTCCGACGTCGGACGGATCGATGATGAAAGTACGCACCGAATTATCGCGAGTGAAGAACGAAAGGCGGCGAGCGGCGTTAGATGTAGTCGATCGACGGCGGGAGTTCGAGCTTCATTCCCTTGCGGGTGCGGATATCCTCGATCAGATCCGGCTGGAGGTTGTCGGCGAGCACACGGAAGCCGGCGTTCTCCGTGTTCCACGAGGCACGACCTTCGGTGGCGCTCCGGATGTCGGAGGAGAAGCCGATCATCTCCTCGACGGGCGCGATGCCCTCGATCACCATGAGGTCACCCTCCTGGTACATGTCGTCGACACGGCCACGGCGACCCTGAATCTCGCCGGAGGCCGCACCCATGTGCTCGGAGGGGACGTCGATGCGGACGTCCTGAATCGGTTCGAGCAGCCGGATCTCGCCGTCGATCAACGCGCGGTGGACGGCCTCGCGAACGGCGGGGATGACCTGCGCGGGACCGCGGTGGATGGTGTCCTCGTGGAGTTTGGCGTCGTGGAGACGGACGAGCGCACCCTGGACGGGTTCGGCCGCCAGCGGCCCGTCGTCGAGCGCCTCCTCCAGCCCCTCGACGACGAGTTCCATCGTCTCGTTGAGGTGCTGGATCCCCTTCGTGTCGTCGATGAGGATGTTCGTCCCGTGGATGTGCTCCACGTTCTGGGAGGTGTCCTTGTCCATACCCGCCTCCTGCAACGCCTCGCGGCGCTCCAGTTCCGGCATGTCCATCGAGACGTTCCCCAGTTGAATCTCGTCGACGATGTCGTCGGCGAGGGGTTCGACCGTGATGTAGAACTTGTTGTGACGGTTCGGCGAGACGCCCTCGACTTCACCCGAGGCCTCCTGAGGAGCCTCGCGGTAGACGACGATCGGTTCGCCGGTGTTGATCGGGATTCCCTGGTTGCGCTCGATGCGCTGGCCGATCACTTCGAGGTGGAGTTCGCCCTGACCGGAGATGAGGTGTTCGCCCGTCTCTTCGTTGATCTCGACCTGAATCGTCGGGTCCTCCTTCGCGACCTGCTGGAGCGTCTCGATGAGTTTCGGCAGGTCGTCCATGTTGCGGGCCTCGACGCTCTTCGTGATGACTGGCTCCGAGATGTGCTCGATGGACTCGAACGGCGTCATCTCGACGCTCGACACCGTGGATCCGGCGATGGCGTCTTTGAGCCCCGTCACCGCGGCGATGTTGCCCGCGGGGACGCGGTCCACTTCCTCGCGTTCGCCACCCATGTAGATGCCGACGCTCTGGACGCGGTTCTGCCGGGCGGTGCCGGAGACGTACAGTTCCTGTCCTTTCTCGATGGTGCCCGAGAAGACGCGGCCGGCGGCGATCTCGCCCGCGTGGGGGTCGACGCCGATGTCGGTGACCATCATGACGAGTTCGCCCTCCTCGTCGACCAGTCGCATCGTGCCGGCGAGGTCGGACTCCGCGTCCCCACGCCAGATGCGCGGGATACGACGGGGCTGGGCGTCGAGCGGGTTGGGGAAGTGCTCACACACCATGTCGAGAACGACGTCCGAGAGGGGCGTCCGCTCGTGGAGTTCCTGGCGCTTGTCCGCGCGTTCGAGGTCGATGATGTCGCCGAAGTCCATCCCCGTCCGCTGCATCGAGGGCATCGAGACGCCCCACTTGTACAGCGCGGAGCCGAAGCCGACGGTGCCGTCCTCGACGCCGACGGTCCAGTCCTCGTCGATGTCGTCCATCTCCTCGGTCATGCCACGGATGAGTTCGTTCACGTCGTGGATGACCGACAGGAGTCGCTCCTGCATCTCCTGGGGACCCTCCTGCAGTTCGGAGATGAGGCGGTCGACCTTGTTGATGAAGAGGGTGGGCTTGACGCCCTCGCGGAGCGCCTGTCGGAGCACCGTCTCCGTCTGGGGCATCGCGCCCTCGACGGCGTCCACCACGACGAGCGCGCCGTCGACAGCGCGCATCGCGCGGGTCACGTCGCCGCCGAAGTCGACGTGGCCGGGCGTGTCGATCAGGTTGATCAGGTGGTTCTCGCCCTCGTACTCGTGTGTCATCGAGACGTTCGCGGCGTCGATGGTGATGCCGCGTTCCTGCTCGTCTTCCTCCGTGTCCATCGCGAGTTGCTCGCCCGCGGTGTCCTGAGAGATCATGCCCGCACCGGCGAGCAGGTTGTCCGTCAGCGTCGTCTTGCCGTGATCGACGTGAGCGGCGATGGCGATGTTCCGGATGTTCTCCGGGTTGTCCATCAGTCGCTCACATTCTTGTACGATCTTCTTTCGTCGGCCCATTACCACTCCATTCCGCTAGGAGGGTCAAAAGGGTAGTGTTTTGCCGGAGGCAAAACGCCCGAGTTCCACCGTCTACCCGGCCGTGCCATCCGATACCACGCCATTCGGCAGCGCTCGACCGATCGCAACCGTCTTACGCGTCTGGCGCGTGGTAACGACAAGCATGGATCTCCGAATACGGGGCGCCACACCCCCCGATCCGTTTCTCAGCGCCGCCGACCTCCTCTCGACCGAACACGACCTCGACAGCCCGGTCGAGGTGCAGGTCCGGGACGACCCTGACGAGCGGACCTGGGCGGCCCACTACGACGACCGCCACGTCCTCAACATCTCCGGAAAGGCCGCGACGAGCGCGATGGCCCGCGAACTCGCGCTCCACGAACTCGCCCACATGGCGCGCTACGAACAGGGCCACGCCTCCCACACCCAGTCGACAGACGAGGCGCTCTTTCTCGCACTCTCCGGCCGGGACGTCGAGCGGCGGAAACTCACCCACTGCTACCAGATCGCCAACCACATGCGCGACATCTACGCCGACGACATCACCCTCTCGGTCGCGCCGGCGGCGAAACTCGTCCCGTTCCTCGAGTCCCAACTGGCGACCGCCGTCGCCGCCGCACCGGACCGGGAGGCCACGCGACACCCGGAGGAACGCAGAATCTCCGTCACCGCCGACCCCGACATCACCGCCGTCAACGCCGCGTTCGCCATCGGCCTCGTCGAGCGCCACGACCTGGTCGACGACGACCACCGACTGTACGACCTCGCGCGGGCCGCGGCCACCGACGCACCCGGAGTCGGGATGGAGACGTTCAAGCGCCTCTTTCGGACCCTGGCCGACGACCCCACCGAGAGCGACTTCCGGCGCGACCTCGTGACGGCGACGCGGGCGTACGCCCTCGACGGCGAGGGCGGGCGGGCAGCCGACTAAGACTCTCGCCCACGCTCGGCCGCGGCGAACACCCCGATCACGTCCTCGCGGTCCATCGCCCGCGGGTTTCGTTCGATGTTGTGTTCCGAGTGTTCGAACGCGACGTCGGCGAACCGCTCGAACGTCTCACGGTCGAACGCGCCGAACGGGGCGATACTCGTCGGCACGTTTACGTCCTCCAGTAGGTCGAAGACGGCCTCGACGCTCCGATCGGCGAACGCCCGATCCGACTCCCCCGGACGGCGGTCGACCCCGAGCAGGTCGGCGAGGTCGGCGAATCGGTCCACCTCCGCGGGCACGTTGTACCGCATCACGTGGGGGAGCAACACCCCGTTGGCGAGGCCGTGGCCCAAATCACACTCCATACCCAGCGGGTAGGTGAGCGCGTGGACCGCGCCCAACCCGGAGTTGGCGAAGGCCTGGCCCGCGAGCGTCGCCGCGAGGCTCATCCGGGCGCGGGCGGTGTCGTTGGCCGTCCCCTGTGTGACCGCTGGGCGCAGGTTCTCCGCGACGAGTTCGACGGCACGGCGCGCGAGCGTATCCGTGTACGGCGTCCGCAGGAGGGAGACGTAGCTCTCGACGGCGTGGGTCAGCGCGTCCAGCCCCGTCGCCGCCGCGACGCCCGGTGGCATCGTCGCCGTCAGGTCGGGGTCGACCGCCGCCAGATCCGCGAACAGGTGCGGCGAGAAGGCGACCCTTTTCACCCCGCCCTCGCGCTCGTCGGCGAAGACGCCGATGTGGGTCACCTCGCTGCCCGTCCCGGCCGTCGTCGGCACCAGCGCCAGCGGCCCGGTCGGGGCGGGGACGTTGTCCATCCCGAGCAACGCCCGGACCGGGCGGTCGGTGGCCGCGAGCGCAGCCGCGAACTTGGCCGTGTCCATCGAACTCCCGCCGCCGACGCCGACGATCAGGTCGACACTCTCGGCGGCGGCGGCCGCCTCCTCGACCATCGACAGTTTCGGCTCCGGGGCGACGCCGTCGTAGGTCGTCACGTCGACGCCAGCGGCTTCGAGGTGCGCTCGAGGCCCGTCGATGACGCCGCTCTCGGCCAGATTTCCGTCGGTGACGATCAGGGCGGCCTCGGCGTCGCGCGCCGAGGCGAACGACTCCAGTTCCGCGGTGGCGCCCGACCCGTACTCGACGTGAGCGGGGCTCTGGACCGTGTGTGACTCCGCGAGCGATCCGATGTCGGACATACCGCCACGGTGGGGCGGCGGGTGCGTTAGTTCTTCGGGAGAAGAGGGGGGACGATCAGCGCGCGGCGGCGGCGACCCGCTCCGCTTCCTCTTTCTGGTTGATCGCGTAGGTGCCGACGTCGTAGTCGGCGGCACCGGTAAGCTGGTTCGCCAGCGCTTCGGCGGCGCTGGTCGGCGTCTTGTACGACCCGCGCTGGGTGCCCTCGGCGAGGAACTTCAGTGCCTGGTCGACGCGGCGCTGGGGAGCCACGTCGACGGCCTGCGGGACGGAGATGCCGCCGTACTTCAGGCGAACGGTCTCCTCGCGGGGGGCGGCGTTCTCGACGGCGGTGACGAGCACCTGTACCGGGTTCTCGTCGGTCTGCTCGTGGACGAGTTCGAACGCGTCGCGGACGATTCCCATCGCCTGCTGTTTCTTCCCGGTGTTCTCCTCGGTCTGCATCAGCCGGTTGATGAGACGCTCGACGAGCGAGATCTCGCTTTTCTGGAACTGCTTGGAGGCGTGTCGCCCCATCGTGTGGGCGATGGGTGTGACGTTGATGTACCGCTGGGTGCTGGGGTCCTCGTACGCGATGTCCGTCGTCTCCCAGACGCCGAAGAGCAACGCGTCGGGCTCCTCGTCGGTCTCTTCGACTTCCGCTTCCGCGTCGACGTCGTCGGAGGTTTCGCTCTCGGACATTATCGAACCGGTTTCTCCGCGTTACCGCGAACGAGTTCGATGAGCGAGACACCGTTGACCTTCTCGACCTTGTAGTTCACGCCGGAGAGGTCGCCCATCGCACGACCCTTCGCACCGCCGATGCCGGCGATGGTGACCTCGTCGTGTTCGTCGATGAAGGAGATGGCGCCGTCGCCGGGACAGAACGCCGTCACCTGCTTGCCGTTCTTGATCAGTTGGACCCGGACGCACTTCCGGATCGCGGAGTTGGGCTGTTTCGCCTCGATGCCGACCTTCTCGAGGACGATGCCCCGCGCCTGGGGCGCACCCTCGAGGGGGTCCGACTTCTTCCGAAGGCCGCGCTCGCGTCGCGCGTACTCCGAGTCGGACCACCGCCGCGTCTGGCGGTCCTTCTTGAGTTTGCGGGCCGCGTATTTGCCGTTCGCCATGGTGCCACTCGGTTCCCGGCGGAGCTACTTAAGCCTCCCTTTTCGAGTGCGCCGAAACCGGCTCAGAACACGTTAGGGCCACCGCTACTCCGATCTGAGGGGTTTTTGCGACGAGAGATGCGCCCCGGAGAGCGTCGTTGAGCACCGAAGGAGCGCCGAGAACCCGTGAGAGACGTTCCGGCGGGGCGACTGGGGAAAACTTATTCCGGTGTCGGGGTGAGGCCGGACCATGCCCACCCGCCGCGCCGCCCTCGCCCTCCTCGGGCCGCCCTGTCCGGCTGTCCGACCGACATCGGCGGTGGTGACGACGACGCGACGACGCCAGTCGTCGACCGATCCGTCGGCGCCACCGGGTCGATCCCGCAGTACCAAGTCGACGCCAGCAACGCCGGCAGCGTCGACGAGCCGGTGCCATCGGGCCCGTCGGTCGCCTGGCGACGGACGCCCACCCGCTACGAGGTCCCAGCCAGTCGTCGACGGGACGGACGTCTACGTCGCCTTCGACGGCACCCTCGTGACCCTCGCCCTCGACGACGACCGATCAGGCTAACTGCACGTCGTCGATGTCGTGGTGGCGGGCGGCGAGTCGACGTGCCGTCTCGATGTTCCGACCGTCGCGGCCGATAGCCGCCCCGCGGTCCGGTTCCGGCACCTCCGCGTAGGCGACGCGGTCGCCCTGTTCGCTGATCGTGACGTGTTGGACGGCCGCCGGTGCGAGGGTGTTCGCGACGAACGCCTCGGCGCGGTCGGCGTCCTCGACGAGCTCGACCGACCGACCGAGCGTCTCCTCGACGGCCTCGACGCGGCGGCCGTTCGGGCCCACCGCTTGTCCCATCTCGCCGGCCGCGACGAGGAAGACGACACGGTCCTCCTTTTCCCCCTCGAAGACCAGACAGTCGCGGGCGGTCGCCCCCGTCTCGTCCTCGAAGCAGGCGATGAACCGGCGGTCGCGGTCCGACAGGGTAACCCGCATCCTAGTCGTCCGAGGGCTGGCTCACGTCGGGGCTGAACGACCCCATCCGGAGGTCCACGTCCCCGGTACCGATGGCGACGGGCTTGCCGACGATGACGTTCTCGATGACGCCGTCGAGTTTGTCGCGCTCCCCGTGGATCGCCGCGTCCAGCAGGTGGTTGACCGTCACCTCGAAGGCGGCACGGGCGAGCACCGACTCCTTCGATCCCGAGATGCCGTGGCGACCGATGGACTCGATGGTGCCGCGGTTCGTCATGATGTCCGCGACCAGCATCAGGTGGCGGACGTTCACGTCGTCGAGACCCTGCTCCTCGAGGGTGTCCATCGTCTCGTTGATGATGGCCTCCCGGGCCGCCTCGACGCCGAGGTTGCGGTAGATCTCGTGGATGTTGTTACACGTGGTGCGGGAGGCGTCGACGCCCTCGATCTCGATCACGTCGCCGAAGGCCGACCCCTCGGTGTAGAGGACGAACTCCTCGCCGTCGTCGAGTGTCTCCTTGCGGATGACGACGCGGGAGACCTCCTCGATCCCCTTGAACACCACGTCGCGCAGTTCCTCGACGAGTTGGAGCAGTTCGCGGTAACTCGGCTCGGAGGGGCCGAACTCGATGAGCGTCCCCTCGCGCCGGGTCGAGACGCCGAGTGCGTCCTCGATCGTCTCTGCGATCTCGGCCGCGATCTCGCCGACGTCGCCGACGGTCGGCCACCGCTCCAGCAGCGTCTCCTCGTTCAGGTCGATCTGGACCAGCATGTCCGCGACGTTCGTCGAGACGTCGCCCAGCGAGAGGATCTTCGTCGACTCGATCGACCACACAACCTCGTGGGCGCGCTCGCGGTCGCTCGCGTACTCCTCGTCCAGATACACCGTCATCATCGGCGTGTCCGGCGTCTTCCGGGCGTCCACCAGTTCGATGAGGCGCGGCAGCCCCTGGGTCACGTCGATCTCCGCGACGCCCGCGTAGTGGAACGTGTTCATCGTCATCTGGGTTCCCGGTTCGCCGATGGACTGGGCCGACACCGTCCCCACGGGGTCGAGCGGGTCGACTCGCGTGTCGATGTACTTCGACTCGGTCGCGCGCGCAATCTCGTCGGCGCGCTCGGTCGGGACCGGCCCCCGCTCCTCGACGACCTCGTAGACGCGCTCTTTCAGCCGTCGGGGGAGTTCGGTGTCCTCGACGACCGCCTCGATGTCGTCGGTGACGTGTTCGTACTCGTCGGTCTCAGTCATCCGACTCCACCTCCATGCCCTGGGCCTTGTTCAGACCCGGACCGGCGTACTCCGAGAGGTTCGTCGGCGGTTCGCGACTGCCGAGGAAGCGCTCTTTCTCCTCTTCGGAGTCGAACTCGGCGTCGAGGACGCGGTCCGCGATCCCGTCGACGTCGATCGGGTTGTCGTCGTTCGAGGACACCTTCACCGGACTAGTGCCGTCCTCGCCGTACTCGAACTGGACGATGGTGTCGGAGGTGTCGCGGACGGTGCCGTCGTACTGCGCCTCGAGTTCGGAGAGGGCGTTGATCAGCCGACGCTGGAGGTAGCCGGACTTCGACGTCCGAACCGCCGTGTCGACCAGCCCCTCGCGGCCGCCCATCGCGTGGAAGAAGAACTCCCGCGGGGTGAGCCCGCCGCGGTAGGAGTTCTCCACGAAGCCGTGGGCCTCCGCCGAGAGGTCGTCCGGTTCGTAGTGACTCAGGGTGCGGTCCTCGTAGCCGCGGTTGATCCGCTCGCCCCGAACCGCCTGCTGGCCGACACAGCCGGCCATCTGGGTCAGGTTGAGCATCGAGCCACGGGCACCCGAGCGGGCCATGATGACCGCCGGGTTGTCCTCCTGGAAGTGGTCCTCGGCGATCTCGCCAGCGCTGTCGCGGGCCTTGCCGAGCGTCTGCATGATCTTCATCTCGAGAGTCTCGTCGACGGTCCGTCCCGGCAGCGACTCGAGTTCGCCCGCCTCGTAGGTGTCGATGAGGTCCTCGATGCGCTCGTAGGCGTTGCCGATGGCCTCGTCGACCATCTCGTCGGCCTCCTCGGGGATGGACTCGTCGTCGATCCCGAGCGAGAACCCGAAGTGCATGATCGCCCGCATCGCGAGCGCCGCGACCTCGTTGACGAACACGCGGGCGCGGGTCTCGGAGTACACCTTGGTGAGCGTGTCGACGATCTCGCCGCCGAACGCGCCGACCGCGTCCTCGTCGATGGTGCCCGAGACGAGTTGGCCGTCCTCGATCAGGACCGTGTCGCCCGCCGAACTCGTGAACTCCAGGTTGAGGTCGTCCGGCAGGAGTTCGGAGAAGACGGTGCGACCCGTCCAGTACGGCTCGCCGTCCTCCTCGCCGTCGGGGGCGGGCAGTTCGTCGACGCTCGTCGCACGCAACAGGTCGAGCGCCTGGGTCTCCGAGAAGTGGGGGTTCTCGTGGGTCAACAGGTAGGTCCCGCTGATGTGGTCCTGGATCGCCCCGATGATGTTCTCGCCGAAGCGCGGGCTGAGCATCTGCTCTTGGACGCGCATCAGGACACGCGCCTCGGCACGGGCCTCCTCGTTCTGGAGGGCGTGCATGTTCATCTCGTCGCCGTCGAAGTCGGCGTTGTACGGCGGGCAGACGGTGGTGTTCAGCCGGAACGTCTTGTACGGCATCACGACCACCTCGTGGGCCATGATCGACATCCGGTGGAGGGAGGGCTGGCGGTTGAAGACGACGATGTCGCCGTCGACGAGGTGGCGGTTGACCTCCCACCCCTCCTCGACTTTCGTCGCCAGTTCCTCACAGTTCTTCTCGGTCACCTTCAGTCGCCGGCCGTCCGGTCGGCGAACGTAGTTCGCGCCGGGGTGGCCCTCCGGGCCGTTGGCGACGTACTGGCGGGCCTCGTCGACGTTACGCTCGGTGACGTTCAGCGTCTGGGTCATCTCCTTTGCGACCCGGTCCGGGACGCCCACCTCGTTGAGGCTGAGGGTGGGGTCCGGGCTGATGACTGTCCGGGCGGAGAAGTTGACGCGCTTGCCGGACAGGGAGCCACGGAAGCGACCCTCCTTGCCCTTCAGCCGCTGGCTGAGGGTCTTCAGCGGTCGGCCGGAACGGTGTCGGGCCGGCGGCGTTCCCGATATCTCGTTGTCGATGAACGTGGTGACGTGGTACTGGAGCAGTTCCCAGAGGTCCTCGATGATCAGTTGGGGTGCGCCGGCCTCGCGGTTCTCCATGAACCGCTGGTTGATGCGGATGATGTCGACCAGTTTGTGGGTGAGGTCGTCCTCGGATCGCTGGCCGTTGTCCAGCGTGATCGAGGGACGAGCCGTCACCGGCGGCACCGGCAGGACAGTCAGGATCATCCACTCCGGTCGGGAACGCTCGGGGTCGACGCCGATGACCTCGATGTCCTCGTCCGGGATGTCCTCGAACCAGTCGCGGATGTCCGAGGGCATCAGTTTGTTCATGTCCTCCTCGGTCAGGTCCACGTCGAGGACCTTCTCCAACTTCTTGCGCGTCTCGCTCTTCGGGCGGAACTCACCCGCCATGATGTCGTTGACACGGTCGAGGTCGATACCGAGTCCCTCGGCCAGTTCCTGCGGTGAGGTCCCGTCGTCGTCCTCGTCGTCGGGGTCGGGCTGCATCGCTTCGGCGATGCGCTCGGAGTAGTCGCCCGCGAGGACGTCCTGCACCTCGTAGTAGGTGGTCGGCTTCTCGTGTTTGATGTCGTGCATCACGCCGCCACAGTCCGGGTGCGGGCAGTAGTTCTGCTTTCGCGCCTGCCGGACTGCCGCCTTCAACACGTCGTTGGGGTCGTTGCCGAGTTCCTCGGCACGCACCAGATTCTCGCGGTACTCGTCGCGTTCGTCCTCGGTGAGCGCGAGGCGCCCACACTCCCGGCAGGTCGACCGGAGGAGCCGCCGGATGAGTTTCGTGAAGCCGACGTGGATGACGGGCGCGGCGAGTTCGATGTGCCCGAAGTGGCCGTTACACGACCCGGAGTGTTGGCCGCAGGTTCGACACTCCAGTCCGGGGTCGATGACACCCAGACGGGGGTCCATCAACCCCATGTCGATGGGGTAGCCGTCGTCGTCGTAGGTGTCCGCGGTGATCACCTTCGTCGCGGACATGTCCCGATACGTCTCCGGGTCCATCAACCCGAACTGAATCCCGCCGATCTCTTTCGGTGTTTGCATTGACATTGTTACACTGCGTCCTCGAGTTCCAGCCGCGGTCGGATGCCCAGCGCGATCATCTCGTCGAGGAGGAGTTTGAACGCGTAGCTCACCTCGAGTTCGTGGATGTCGTCCTCGTCGCCGGAGACGGGGTCGTACACCCGCCGCTGGTCCGTGTCTTCGACCGCGACCATGCCGGTCTCGGCGCTGATGTAGACGTTCTCGCGGTCCGAGGAGTCGAGCAGGCGTTCCTTGAGCGCCATCGCCGCCCCGTGACCGATCAGCACCTCGCGTTCCATCTCGCCAACGCGCAGGCCACCTTCGCGGGCCCGACCCTCCGTGGGCTGGCGCGTGAGCACCTGCACTGGCCCGCGAGAGCGGGCGTGCAGCTTGTTGCTCACCATGTGGTAGAGCTTGTGGTAGAAGATGGTGCCGACGAAGATCTCCGCCTCGATCTTCTCGCCGGTCACCCCGGAGTACATGACCTCCTTGCCCGAGGAGTCGAAGCCGTGGTCGACGAGTGCGTCACGGAGCTCGTCCTCGTCTTCGCCTTGGAAGGCGGTGCCGTCGACGCGCCGGCCCTCCAGCGAGCCGACCTTGCCGCCCAGCATCTCCAGCACGTGGCCGACCGTCATCCGCGAGGGGAGCGCGTGCGGGTTGAGCACCAGGTCCGGCACCAGCCCCTCCTGTGTGAACGGCATGTCCTCCTGGGGTGCGAGGTGGCCGACGACCCCCTTCTGGCCGTGGCGTGAGGCGAACTTGTCCCCGAGTTCGGGGATGCGCTCGTCTCGCACCGAGACCTTCGAGAGCTTCGAGCCGTCTTCGCCCTCCATCAGCGTGACCGTGTCGACGACGCCGTCCTCGCCGGATCGCATCGTGACGCTGGTCTCGCGGCGTTTCTGCGGACTGAGGCCGCCCATATCGTCGGGTTCCTCGAGGAACCGGGGCGGACTGGTCTTGCCCAGCAGGACGGAGTTCTCGTCGACTTTCGTCTCCGGGTTGACGAGGCCGTCCTCGTCGAGGTGCGTGTAGGCGTCCTCGCCGCGGGCACCGCGCACGTCCTGACTCGGCACCTCGAAGCGGTCCTCCTGACCGCCGGGGTAGCGCCGTTCCTCGCCCTCGTACGTCCGGAAGAAGTGGGAGCGCGCCAAGGCGCGGTCGACCGATCCCTTGTTCATGACGAGGGCGTCCTCGATGTTGAACCCCTCGTAGGACATGACGGCGACGACGAAGTTCTGGGCCGCCGGCCGCTCGTCGAACCCGATCTGCTCGGTGGTCTGGGTCTTGACCATCGCCAACTGCGGGTAGTGCATCAGGTGCTGGCGCGTGTCCGGCCGAATGCGGTAGTTGGCCGCCGGCAGGCCGAGCGACTGCTTCATCATCCCTGCACCCATGGTGATCCGGGGCGACGCGTTGTGTTCCGGGTAGGGGATCATCCCCGCACCGATGCCGAAGATGAGCTGTGGGTCGATCTCGAGGTGGGTGTGGCGCTCGTTGATCTCCTCCTCGTCGACGGCGACGTAGATGTCCTCCTCCTCCTCGGCGTCGATGAACTCGATGTAGCCCCTGTCGACGAGCTGTTCGAACTCGAGATCGCCACGTTCGACCGCCTCGATCTCCTCGTCGGTGAGGAGGGGTTCGCCGTCCTCGACGACGATCAGCGGGCGACGGGCCCGGCCCGCGTCCGCGTTGACGATGACCTCGCGGGTGCGCTCCTTGACGGAGACGTTGACCATGTCGCTGACGTCGCCCCGCCGGCGCGCCTCGCGGATCTGTTCTGCAAGCTGTTCGGGGTCGGGGTGGGTGCCGACCAGACTGCCGTTGACGTATACTTTCGCCTCGCGTGCCTGAGCCATGTTAATCCGCCATCGAGTCGACGCCTTCGATTCCGGGGATGCCTTCGACCCCCATCGACGCCAGTTCGCGCTTGAGTCCCTGTTCGTCCTCCACGTTCTGGGAGAGCTCCATCGCCTGCGCGAAGTTCTTCACCAGACCGCAGTTCGGTCCCTCCGGGGTCTCGGAGGGGCAGATGCGACCCCACTGGGTCGCGTGCAGGTCCCGTGCCTCGAAGTGGGGCTGGGACCGACTGAGCGGGCTGCGAAGGCGCCGCAGGTGTGACAGCACGCCCATGTAGTCCGTCCGGTCGACCAACTGTGAGACACCCGACCGCCCGCCGACCCAGTTGCCCGTCGCGATGGGGTGTTCCAGCCGCTCGGTCAGCACGTCCGATCGCACGACCGTGTTGACCGTCAGCTGTCGGTTACGCATGTTCGCGCGTTCGAGTTGGTACTTCACGTCGCGGGCCAGTTTGTTGAGCGCCGTCCGGAACAGGTCCCGCATCAGGTCACCGCTGACCTTCAGGCGCTTGTTCGCGTAGTGGTCCTTGTCGTCGGCCTCTCGACGGTCGAGGGCGAGTTCGAAACACGCCTCGGCCATCCGGCAGAGGTAGTACGCCTTGTTGATGCGGACCTCCTCCTCGTCGATGCCCTCCTCGTGGAGGTGGGGCAGGAGGTAGCGGTCGATGACGTAGTTGGCGCGCTTGAGCTGGTAGTTTTTCCCCTGGCCGCCGGCGACGCGCTTACCGAGCGTCTCGATGGCCTCCTCCTCGCTCTGAACCTCGGCCATCTCCAGATTCTCCAGCATGAACTTCACGATCTCGGGGTCGTCGCTGACGCGGTGGACGATCTCCTCGTCGGATTCGAGGCCGAGCGCCCGAACCAGCGTCACGAAGTTGATGCTCCCCGACACCGAGGGGAAGGAGACTTCGAGGATCCCCTCGCGGTTGCGCTCACAGAGGACGAGTGCGCGGTAGCCGCGGCGCTGGCTGAACGTCTTGGCGACCTGGATCTCGTCGCCGTACTTCGTGTCGTACTCCGCGAGGATCTTGTTCGGCGCGAGGTCCTCGCTCGTCATCAGCACCCGCTCGGAGCCGTTGACGATGAAGTAGCCGCCGGGGTCGACGGGGTCCTCGCCGATGTCGATCAGTTCCTCGCGCGTCAGCCCCTCGATGTTGCACTTGCGGGAGCCGACCATGATCGGCATCCGGCCGACCTTCGTCTCGGTCGTGTCGACCGCGACTTCGTCCTCCTCCTCGCCGCCGCGGACGATGGTCATCTCCATGAACACCGGCGCGGCGTACGTGATGTTGCGGAGACGCGCCTCCTGAGGGTAGAGAAGTTCCTCGCTCCCGTCGGCCTCGCGGACCCGCGGCGTCTCGACGCGCACGTCGCCGAGTTCGACGAACACCGGTTCCTGCCCCTCCTTGTCGCCGATGTCGGTCTCGATGCGCTCCTTCTCGTCGACGACTTCCTGCATCCCCCGGTCCAGGAAGGCGTTGAACGATCGGAAGTGGTGCTCCGCGAGTCGTTCCTGCGAGAAGTACTCCCGCGAGATAGTGCGTCGACTCTCTCGGTTCATTCGACCACCAGTCGGTATACGGTTGCTCGGTCCGTCGTTCGCGAGTCGCGGACGATCTCTACGACGTCACCCGGTTCGGCCTCGTCGGGGAGCGCCGGGTCGCTCACCGTGATCTTCGGCAGGTTGGTTTTGCTGACGTTGTACTCCGACAGGACCTCGTCGACCCGGTCCGGGTCGTCGAGGACCGTATGCTCCGGAACCAGTTTGTGTTGGCTTACGTCTACCATGTGTGGAGTGGAGAAGTTATCACGAGATACTACGGCGCTATTGTAGACACAGCCATTTAACCCTTGTCAAAAGAGGGAAGCAGGGCTAACCGACCCGCCGACGGCGTCGCGTCGCCGGGAGCGCGTCACACCATGGCACACGCCCCGCCGATACAAAGCCGTTTCGCCACGCCCCACGACACCGGTCCCCACGGCGTCTCGAGATGGCAAGTCTTATTTCCCAGTCCCGGGTTGGTGTAGATGCGTTGGCCCGGATGGTGTAGTGGCCCATCATACGACCCTGTCACGGTCGTGACGCGGGTTCAAATCCCGCTCCGGGCGCTTTCTGTTGCGACTGACTGCCGAGCGACGAGCGTAGCGAGGAGCGAGGCACGGTCGCAACGAATCGCCACAGCGGCGATTTGTACCTGAGGACGAGCGAGCACCGCGAGCGAAGTCCTCCGGGTTCAAATCCCGCTCCGGGCGCTCCGTATTTTCAGCGTCTCTATCCTCATTTTGTGGATCAATCTATGGCGCATACATCGAGTAGCCGGTCGTGCGACCATGCACCAACGGTACGGTCACGGGTGAGGACTGCAGTGAACGACGAGGCCCGCCGGAGTACATCCTGTGAAGGAACACCGATGGTCGAATAGTGGCATAAATAAGTTTGCTCGCATGAGAAGCAAAACTCATCAGCAGTCCAGAGCTAGGCCCTAGTGGCGTTTCTTTTGGCACCCAACTTCTTTTTAAATACGCACGTTTGGGAGACACGGGTGCAAGGAAAGTGGGAATAGATGAGTGGTTAGGAAACAGGTTCGAAAACCAGCCGGTCTCGAAAGAAGTTGGTGACGCTGCGGACGATGTTTTTCCGGACCTGTGGCAGGGGCGAGTAGCTCCCAAGTACCGACTTATGATACTGAAGGAGTTCCTCAACCGTGACGGTGAGCCGTTGAAGAGGGGGAAGAACGGGGCATATCGTACGCGGGATGAAACTCGGTTCGACCGGGCAGTCTATGCCGTGTCACAAGCCGTTGACCGGGACGGAAAGGGCACGGTTGTGGGGTGCGCCCTCAGGATGTACGACGAAAGGGACGGTGCCACTGAGGAGTTCATCCGGGACTTGGGACGAATCGAGGACAAAATCGAATAACGATACCGGCAACGGTAGCGAATCGACCGATGGCTATCAGTAGACGTCATACGCATGAGCTCACCCACCGGCAACGGACTCCGATGAGTCCAATCTCGGAGACAGCGGGGGTTTGGACTATGGGGTAAAGCGAAACTGTGGGGTCCAAATCCTGCTCCGGACGGGTTCTATCGTAACCACCTGCCGAGCGACGATCGACCCGAAACGCGATCCCGACGGAGTGCCACAGCGAGACGCTACACCTGCTACGGAGAGTGTCGAGACCGTCCGTACGGTACATAGGGATATTGTCCGCTATTAGAAAGCGATTAACAGGAATGTGAGATAGGAGAGGTTGAACGTCGCTAGCGACTACAGTACTCACTCAAGCCATGAATACAGTACCACAGTTCGGAGACGACATCGAGGCACACCACGAACGACTCGATATCGAGACGCACGGTGCGGTCTACATCGTCGGCGACGTCCACGGAAGCCGGGAGGCGCTCGAAGCTCTCCTCGCAGACCTCGAATTGAACGACGACGACCTCGTCGTGTTCGTCGGTGACCTCGTCCGAAAGGGACCGGACAGCCCCGGCGTCGTCGACCTCGTCCGCGACGACCCCCGACTCGTGAGCATCCGTGGGAACAACGAACAGAAAATCGTCCGCGGCGACAAGACCCCCGAGTGGCTCCGGGACGGGGACCGGGCGTACTTCGAAGCGCTTCCCGTGGCCATCTCCTTCGACGACGCACTCGTCGTCCACGGTGGCGTCGACCCCGCTCGGCCCCTCGACGACCACACCGTCGAGGAGTTGTTGACGATGCGTTCGCCACGCGGCAACGGGTACGACGGGCCGTTCTGGTACGACGACTACGACGGGCCGTACCGCGTGTTCTTCGGACACACGGTCCACGACCGCCCGGTCGAACGGGACCACGCCGTCGGCCTCGACACCGGGTGTGTCTACGGTGGAGCCCTCACTGCGTACGACTACCGGAACGACGAGTTCGTCACGGTAGACCCGGCGACGACACACCAGAAACGCGCCGATTCGAAGGTCGTCAACCCGGTCTGAGCCCCGCTATTCGTACTCCGATCGAAGGCGGTCACGTGCCCCGGCACGAGTTTTGAAATAGCGGCGCTCGCCGTCGGCCGTTCGAACCGCCCAGTCGTACGTCTCGCTCTCGGGCCGGTACCACCGATCGGCATGCGTGTCGAACACGGGCGCGTCTCCTCCGTCCGAACGGGTGTGATCATCGTCGGTATCGTCGTCCGATTCCTCGGACTCGGATTCGGATTCGGATTCGGCGTCCCGATCACCCTCGGTAACGTCCTCGACGAGGAGTTCGGCGTCGATGGGGTCCGTATCGACCGCTATTCCAGGTCCGTGTTCGCCGTCGAGTGCCGCCTCCGTCGCGGCCATCAAGATTGCCTGCGTGTCCCGCACCGGCTCGTCGCCGGGCGACGACTGCTCGTAACTGCCGTCGGGTTGCATCACCCACCGACGGCGGTTATCCGTGAGCGACACTTCGAGGATGAACCGGAGTTGTCTGCGAAGCGCCGTGGATTCGACGGGGGTGACGGCCTCGACTCGATGGTCGAGGTTTCGGGTCATCCAGTCGGCCGACCCGATGTACCATTCGGGTGTTCCCCCGTTCTCGAAGTAGAAAATCCGGGCGTGTTCGAGGAACCGGCCGACGATCGAATGAACGGTGATCGTCTCGCTCAGGTCCGCTATTCCGGGCCGGAGTCGACAGATGTCCCTGACGAGCAGGTCGATCTCGACGCCAGCCATCGAAGCTCGGTAGAGTTCCTCGACCATGGACGGGTCTTCGAGACCGTTTATTTTCACGACGATCCGTGCTCGCCGACCGGCGCGGGCGTGGTCGGCTTCCCGGCGGACCATCTCCGTGAATCGGTCCCGCATCGTCACGGGGGCGATCAGGAGCTTTCGGAAGCGGTCGTCGAGCGTCGGACCGGTGAAGAAGTTGAACACCTTCGTGAGGTCGAGGCCGATGTCCCGGTCGGCGGTCAACAACCCCAGATCGGAGTACCCCTTCGCGGTTTCGGAGTGATAGTTTCCCGTGCCGACGTGTGAGTAGAGTTGGACGCCGTCGTCCTCCTGGCGGACGACGAGGGCAGTTTTGGTGTGTGTCTTCAGTCCGACGGTCCCGTACGCGACGTGAATACCCTCCTCTTCGAGTTGTCGGACCCACTCGAGGTTGTTCTTCTCGTCGAACCGGGCTTTGAGTTCGACCATCACCGCCACCTGTTTGCCGTTGGCGGCGGCGTCGATGAGGCTCTGGATGACCTTCGAATCGCTCGCAGTCCGGTAAATGGCTGCCTTCACCGCGAGCACGTCGGGATCGTTCGCCGCCGCGTCGAGGAACCGCTGGACGGTCCCCTCGAACGAGTGATACGGGTGGTGGGCGAGGATATCGCCGTTGCGAATCTCGCGGAAGATATCCATCTCCTGCGTGTCGCTCGTCGCTCCCAATCGGGGGTGTGCCTTCGGCGTCCAAGACGGGAATTTGAGTTCGGGGCGGTCGAGATCGACGAGCGTGAAGAAGTCCTCGAAATCGATCGGTCCGTCCCGATAGAACACCTCTCGGTCGTCCACGCCGAGATGCTCTTTGAGGATCGAGAGCGATTCGTCGGGCATATCCGAGTCGACCTCGAGGCGGACGATCGTCGCGAAGCGGCGCTGTTCCAGCACTTCCTCGACCATGTCGATCAGGTCCTCCGCGACTTCCTCGTTACGACGGACTTCGGCGTTCCGGGTCACCTTGAACTTCGATACGTCACGGATGTCGAGGCCGGGGAGGAGGAGATCGAGATTGCGCTCGATGAGGTCCTCGATGAGGACGTACCGGCCGGTCTCCCCGGGGACGTCTATCAGCCGGGGTTGGTTCGACGGGATTTTGATTCGGGTGAACGTCCGCTCGCCGTCCTCGTCCGATGAAAGCACGGCGAGGGAGAGCGAGAGGTTCGAGATGAAAGGGAAGGGGTGGGCCGGGTCGAACGCGAGTGGCGTCAGCGTCGGCAAGATCGACTCCTCGAACCATGTCCGCAGTTCGTCTCGCTTGGCTGCCGGAAGTTCCTCCAGCGTACGGATTTCGATCCCGTCGTCCGCGAGCGCCGGTTCCAGAACCGTCTGCCAGTATTCGGACTGCTGTTGAAAGAGCGGGCGGGCGGAGTCGAGCACCTCCCGCCACTGTTGTTTTGGTGTCCGACCGTCCGGCGTCGTCTCGGTCACGCCGGCATCGATCTGTTGTTTGAGCCCACCGACGCGTTTCATGAAGAACTCGTCGGTGTTCTTGGTGAAAAAGGCGAGAAATCGAAGTCGTTCGAGGGGCGGATTGCGCGCATCCATCCCCTCACGGAGCACGCGCTCCTGGAATTTGAGTTCGGAGAGCTCTCGGTTGAGGTAGTACTCGGAGTTTCTCGGATCGGGGTCGCTCACACAATCACCTTCGGGAAGAAATCTGTCCAGTACCGAACGCCGGCCGGGTAGGAGTGTAAGTAAGCAATCATATTGGTGTAGTCCGATAGCGTTTGCTCGTGACTCGGGTGGTGAAAGCCGATCCAGGTACAAGTAACCCGATTGATAGACATATTATCGGATATATATTCGTCGTGAGTCGGAACGCTCCGCGAGGATAGCGGCGGCCGAGGTGGAAGCGACCGAAAGGACTGTCGGGACGGCCACCGAAGACGGGGACGACGCCGAACTCGCGTGGGCGGACGAGCGGTCGCGCGAGCGCCGATCCAGCCGGACGACCAGAACGAACCCATGTCCGACGTCTCCATCACCCTCTACACGCGCGAGAACTGCCACCTCTGTGACGAGGCACTGACGACCATCCGGCGTGTCGCCGACGAGACCGGAACCGGCGTCGATGTCGAGACGATAGACGTCGACACGGATCCACAACTTCGGGCGGAGTACGGCGACCGCGTCCCGTACGTGGTCGTCGACGGTCGCCCCGCGTTCAAATACCGGATCGACGACGAGGAGATCCGGTCGCTGTTCGCCGAGGCGTGACCGTGGTCGTCGGATCGGGTCAGTCCGACGGAGCCCGAAGGACGACGTCCCCACGACCACGCACGACGACCCGAAACTCGTCGAAGAGGAAGGAGACGACCGTCTCGTCGGTGGCGGCCGACTCGCTCTCCCGGACGAGTACGTCCAGTGCGTCCGGATCGACGGCCGCGTTCAGCGGACCGAACGCGGTCGTCTCACGATCGGTCACCTCGGCGACCGTCTCGACGACCGCTGCGGAGGGGCGCGTCGTCGACCACTCGTACTGCGACTCGGCGATCGGTTCGTCGCGATCCGGCGGCTCGAAACCGTCCATCGTGTTCGTGTGACGTTCATACACTCCAGAGAACATAGTAGTATTGTGAGGATTCGGGTCACATCGTGGGGTATCGGCCGGTTCCCCGTTACCGATCGGCGTCGACGACGTCGCCGGGGGCGGTCCACGAGTCGGTCGAGAGGACGACGCCCGGTTGGACGCTGGTGTTGATGCCGGTCTTCGCCCCCAGACCGACGACGGTGCCGAAGTTCCGGCGACCGATCGGTTCGCCGCCGTCGCCCGCGGTGACCGGCGAGCCATCAGGAAGATGAACCGTCGGGTCGACGCTGATCCAGCCGGGGTCGTGCGGTACGGTGCGACGAGCGCGCGGTAAGAGTACGGTAGGTGACCGGTCGTGGTGATCGGGTCGGGGACGTATCGACGGCGGCGAGGAGGGGCGTGGCCAGCGAGGGGAGTGGGTGGCTCGTCCGGCGGGAGTCGGCAGATGGATCGAGCGGGACAGTTGGCGTGCCCCGGGACCGAAAGGACGTTCAAACCCCGTCTCGCGACGCACCACCGGCGATCAGCGCCGAAACCGGCAGACAGTCGCGACAGCCGTACACGGTGTCCTCGTTGTTCCCGAAGACGCGGGTGAAGCGGGGCGTGACGAACGACCCACATCGGTTGCACTCGGGCATGGGTCAGGTGACACGAGTGGGTCGGTGGATCGGAACGGGGCTGTACGCGTTTCGACGCCTCGTAGTGGGATAGTTTCGTACCATGTGACTTCCAGCCGGTGGAAGCGGCGACTGATGAACGGGACGGAAAAACAATCAAACGGTGACATTTTCGTGAGGATCGGGGTTGTGATTAATCGGGAGAACGCTCGGGTGTCGCCGGCGCGTCGCCGTCGGTCGGTGCTCGACGGGAGAGCTCAGCGGGTGGCGATGAGGAACGTGGGCTCTATCTCAGGTAGCCGAGCGATTCGAGGCGGTCGGCGGCCACCCTGTCGGTGGGTCGGCCGTCGTCCGATCCGGCGGGGTCGGACCGGCAGTCGGTCACGGGATCCACCCCGTCGAGTTCGCCGAGCAACTGGTCGAGCGCGAACGCCATATTGAGGTCGGCGTAGTAGAGGACGCGATGGGTGACTTCCGGATCGGTGGCGCGGCGTTACTTGTCGAGATCCGGCGTGAACAGTCCTCAGCGGAGACGAACACAGTTCCCCGTTCGGAGGTATCCACAGCCGCCGGACTGCCGGCGGCGGTAGACCGGCGTCGTAGTAGGCGCTCACCCCGCGGCGCGGACGGGGAAGAACGTCCCCTTCGGACCGACGCCCTGCTCCTATAGTAGCGTTTGTAACTGTCCGCACACCTGATCGAACGCAGTCATGCGATCAGGTGTGTGATGACTTACAAAGGCTACTATAGAGGACATCCGAGTCGTCGTCGAAACGAACTCGGAGGTGCGTTGCCGGTCGCCGTCTGTGAGCCAGTCCATACCCACCCGTAAGCCGAACGATCACC
Organism: Haloplanus sp. CK5-1; assembly: GCF_037201915.1. Lineage (NCBI taxonomy): Archaea > Methanobacteriati > Methanobacteriota > Halobacteria > Halobacteriales > Haloferacaceae > Haloplanus > Haloplanus salilacus. The sequence goes on from NZ_CP147505.1 coordinate 3,107,566, forward strand.
TAAGTAGACGGAGATTCCCGGCGGGCACGGAGCCGACAGGACCGAGACAGTCCATCCGGATCGGCCGCGCGTCCCCACCCTTTTGACCGCGTCGCTCGAACGCACGATCATGGGCGAGCGAACCTGCTACGTGGAGTTCTGCCCGGAGTGTAAGGCACCGGTTCCAGTCGTCGACGGCGAGTGCTCGGACTGTGGGGCGTCGCTGGAGTCGGCCTGATCGACGCGTTCGCTCGCCCGTGGGTCCGCGCCGCCGTGGGGCGTCTCCCGCTCCCGGATCCGGACGCCGTGGACCGACTCGGTGGCGTCGTCGACGACGACGGCCTCGCCGGGTTCGGCGGGAAGTCGGTCACGAAGCCGCCCCTCGAGATACGTCGGGGTGGCCGCCGACAGCGCCGCGACGTCGTCGCCCGCAGTGATAGTGTCTAGGGAACTGTTTTACCGATAGAGACGCTGGCGTTGGTAATGGGTCGGCTTGACGATATCACGCTCGAAGAACTCTACGATCTCAAGGACCAGATCGACGAAGGGAAGCCGCGAGAACGTGTTCTCGCGGCGATCGGGCGCAAGAAGGGCGATCAACTGGATACACTGGCTGACCGCCACGGTGTTGTCGAGAAAACGATTCGCAACTGGCTCGATCGGTTCAAGGAAGAACCGATCGAGCAGGCACCTTACGACGCTCCTCGACCAGGAGGTCCAGCAAAAATCGAGGGCAAAGATCGTGAGCGACTGTTCGAGCAGTTGCAACAGCCGCCGACCGAACTCGGATACGACCAGCAAGCGTGGTCAGCGAAACTCTTGCTTCATCACGCCAAAGAGGAATACGGCGTCGAATACCACGAAACCTACGCGTATGACTTGTTGAAAGAGGCCGGGCTGTCCTTGCGGACAGCACGGCCTCAACATCATGAAGCCGACCCTGAAGAGAAAACTGAGTTTCAGGAGACAGTCGAAAAAAACGGCCCGAACTAACCGAGAAAACTGTCGTTGTTGTCGATCAGTTCACCAAGCACGTCGGAACTGTTCAGCGACGTGGCTTCTACCCAATTGGCTCAAACCCGACAATAGAGGTTGCAACAGCGTGGGATTCAGTGACGGTGCTGGGCGCTGTCACCGACGACGGTGACAGCTTCTTCTGCTGGACAGAAGAGAATCTCACACGGAACCACGGGATTCGGCTGTTAGAAGCGCTGAAAGACAAGTTCGGTGAGGAGTTAGTGGTGTTTCTGGATCGAGCGGGTTACTTCTACGCGAGGGATCTGTGGGAGCACGTGAGTGGTGAGCGCGAGACCGAAACTGTCGGAGACAGTTCGGTCTCGTGCGTGCGAGGGGATGATCTCGAAGTGTGGTACTTCCCGTCGAAACTTCCCGAATTGAACGCTGTCGAAGGGTGCTGGGACCAATTGCAAGAGTGGTTCAAGTATCGCCTTATGCCAGATCTCTCGACGCTGAAAGAATGCATTCCACGAGGATTGAGCGCGATCACCGAACCGAACATCTGGCCGTATCTCACCGGTAAAGATTCGAACTAAACACTATGAGTCGGTGGGCGACCAACAGGTCGGCCTGCGAGACGGCCGTCGTCGGCAGGGCGCCGGGACGCTGGGTGGCGGCGATCAGCGAGACGCCCGGCGTCCGACCGCGGGTCAACAGCGTCTCCAGCGCCGACGACGCGACGCCGTCGAAGGCGGCGTGAGCCTCGTCGAGGAACACCCAGGGAAGTCGCGACGGGCGACCGTCGACACAGGCCGCGTACAGCCCCGACGCGACGGCGTGGATCAGGACCGACGCGGCGCGGTCGCCGAGCGTCGAGCAGTCGAGGACGGTTGCCTCGCCGGAGAGAAGCGCTGTGGCGTCGAGGCCGTCGGCGTCGAACACGTCCCACGAGTCGGCGAGCGTGAGGTGGTTCCGGGCGGCCCGTCGAACGCCGGCGTCGACGCCGGCCGCCTCGACGTGGGTCGCCATCCCGTCTAGCGTGTCGGCCGCGGCCGCGGCCTCCCACAGCACTGCCCCGACGGGGTCTGTCGGGGAGAGATCGAACAGGTCCGGCCAGGCCGCCGCCGGGAGCGTCGACGCGGGGACCGCGGGCGAGTCGACGACACGCGCCGGGACCACCGACCCGGCCGCGAGACCGTCGAACCCGCCCATCGGGTCGATCACCACGGGCGCGACGCCCGGGGCGCGCGCCGCGTCCTCCGCGAGGACGCCCAGCGTGTAGGACTTGCCGTAGCCACGCTTGCCGACCACGAGCGCCGCGTGAGGGCCATCCAGATCCAATCCGACCGCCGCGCCGTCGCTCCCGTCGGCGGCGCGGTAAGTGCCGAGGCGTGCGGCGGTCCCCTCCGTCCGGCCGTCGCGTCCGAGTACGTGCACGGTCCGGGCTGATCGCCCCATCGCTCATAAATCCGCGTCCGGAGGTTCAAGTGGAGAGCCGGGACCAGCCCGGCCCATGTTCGACGCGTTCCGAGCGGACCGCCGAGCGATCGAGGGGCTGCCGATCAGGCTGGTCATCGCGCTGGTCATCGGTGTCGCAAGCCTGAGTGTGATGATGAACATGCTGACCGGAATTCAGGGGCTGTCGACGACGGAACTCGACGTGCGCCCCGAACCGGAGGTGGTCGAACCGGGCGACCGGTCGATCGAACTCACAGTCGTCGGCGCGGACGGAACTGCCGTCGCGGACGCGACGGTACTGGTGAAAAGCGGGAGCGCCGACTTGAGTGGCGTCCGGACCGCGACCACCGACGAGAACGGAGTCGCAACCGTCTCGGCGACGCCGGCGCTCAGACCGAATCAGGACGAGGGGACGCTACTGATCGAGGTGAAACCGCCCGCGGGGAGCGGCTACGTCGATCGGCGGGGGAACACGAAGGTGCTCGTGGTGCGGGAGTAGGCCCCGACGGCGACACACGGGAGGGTGACTCGTCCGTGGCGGCGCTCGTCGGTACGATGCCGTGACGCGTCACCGCCGACGGTGGCCCCGCCCGCCGTCGAGTCGGTCGTCCCAGTCGATCCAGTTCTGCTCCCAGCCCGTCGGGGCGAAGTAGCCTTGGCGCTCGAACTCGCGGTCCTCGCGCTCGGTCCGGTTGCGCGCGACGCCGTCGGGCTGTTCGCCCTCGACGAGGAGCGGTGCGAGCGTCGCCGCCCCGAACTCCTCGACGACGGCAAACCCCTCCGGTGAGTCGTCGGCCTCGACGGCGACGAGCGTCGCCTCGGGCAGACCCATCGGCATCACCAGTCGACCGTCGGGGGCGAGTTGGTCGAGGAGGGCGCGGGGCGGACGCACCGCCGCCGCCTCGACGAGCACGCGGTCGAAGGGGGCGTACTCCGGGAGGCCGTCCGCACCGTCGCGGCGGTCGACGAGGACGCCGTCGTAGCCCGCCTCGCCGAGATTGCGCCGGGCGTCGAGGACGAGACGGCGAACGATGTCGACGGCGTGAACGTGCCGTTCGCCGACGAGTTCGGCCAGAAGCGCCGACGTGTAGCCGACGCCGACACCGACGACGAGTACGTCGTCCGCCGGGTCCGCGTCGAGGGCACCGACCAGCCGGGCGACCAGTTCCGGGGCCAGCACGTCGCTGCCGGCGTGGTCGCCGTCGCGGTTGTCGTAGGGCCGATCCTCGACGAACGCCCCGCGCGGGACCGTCCGCATGGCCGTTCCCAACCGTTCGTCGAGGCCGTCGAGGGCGTGGGCGACGCCGTCGACCATGTCCTCGCGCAACACCGCAGGATCCATATCCGACACTCGGGAGCGAGCGCTTATGAACCGTACGCTCCGTCAGTCGTCGGGCGAGCGCATCGGGACGAACCGGACGCCGCCGTGGGTCTCGCGGTCGATGCCGCCGTCGGCCCGGCGGGTCAGACGGAGGAGTTCCTGTCGGTCGCGGCCGACGGGAGCGACGATCCGGCCACCCGGACGGACCTGCTCGACGATTCGATCGGGGACCGACTCCGGGGCGCAGGTGAGGTACGCGCCGTCGTAGGGGGCTTTGGCAGGCCACCCGTCGAACCCGTCGCCGACTCGGACGCGAACGTCGTAGCCGAGTCGGTCGAAACGGTCGCGCGCTCGGTCGGCGAGCGCCCGTTCGACCTCGACGCTGTACACCGTGTCGTCGACGATTTCGGCCGTCACGGCGGCGTGGTAGCCACACCCGGTACCGACCTCGAGGATCCGGTCACCGGGGTCGGGCGCGAGCAGGTCGCTCATCACCGCCACCATGTGGGGGGCGCTGATGGTCTGTCCCTCGCCGATCGGGAGCGGGCGGTCCTCGTAGGCCGCCTCGCGACGGGATACCGGAACGAACTCGTGACGGGGGACGGCACGCAACGCTCGTTCGGTGGCCGGGCGGTCGATCCGCCCGGCGTCGAGCAAGCGATCGACCAGGTCGGATCGGGCACTGTCGAAACCCATGTCCCTACCACGGCGACCAGGCGGCCGACGTGGCGTCGCGGGCGTACACTCGCTTGACGTCCTTGGCGAAGACGGAATCGCCCTCGTGGTCGAGTTTCTCGAAGCGGTACTCCGGAGCGTCGTCGCGGACCTGCACGCCCGTGATCTCGAACTCCTCGTCGGCGAATGCTGCCGTCTCGCCGACGACGAACTCGTGATCGCCGGGGACCGCGACCGCGACGCTCCGGGAGGCGTCCTCGCGGCCGTCGTTGGGGTGGATCGTCACGTTGACGCGGACGTTGTCGACGGCGCGACTCCAGAGCGTGGCGACGTCCTCGACGGCGGCCTCCTCGACGCGGCTGTCGTCGCCGACCTCGATCGACGTGAGCCGGACCTGCATGATCGCCTCGGGCGTGTCGACGACGAACTCGTCGCCGACGGCGACCGTCTCCCCGTCGGGGAGGTCGAGCGTCGTCGAGGTCGACTCCTCGCCCTGCGAGACGACGACGTCGACGGTCGTCTCTCGTGGCGGTTCGTAGCGCTCCTTGTGGACGTGGTCGCAGTCCGTACACCGGACGGTGACCTGACCGCCGGGTTTCAGTACCTCGTGGACCGTCGTCCCCTCGGTCGAACAGGAGGGACAGGCGAGGGCGACGCGGTCGCCCGCGTCGGGGCCGGGATGTGTCATACCGAGTCGTAACCGGTCAGACGGTAAAAATCCGCCCTTCCGGTACGCGCCACGCCACGGGGCGACACGGCGCGTGGGAGAGCGGGAGACTACGCGGCCTCCGCTTCCGGATCGGGTTCCGGAAGGTCGATCACGTCGCCGTCGGCGTACACCGTCGGATCGCAGAGGATGCCGTCGAGGTGAAGGGGTGCCTCGACGTCGCCGCCGATGCCCGCGTCGTCGCCGATGGCGACGTGGACCGTCCCCGCGGCCTTCTCGTCCAGGAGCACCGAGCCCATCAACGCCGTCACGCCGACGTTCGTCCCGATGCCGAGTTCGGCGAGGTTGGTGGCGTCGCGGCCGACGTCCGCGCGGGCCCGATCGACCTGTTCGCGAACCGCGTCGTCGGAGATGTGCGTGACGTGGCCGTCCTCGACCTCGAACCGGATCGGATCGTCGAGGAGGCCGTGGGGCATCATCGTCCCGTCGACGACGTACGTCCCGTCGGCCGTCTCGGGACTGACGAAGGTCTCGCCGGCGGGCAGGTTCGAGAAGTCGCCGGGGTCGTGGACCAGTCCCGTATCCGAGAGCCACTCCCGGTCGCCGGGTTCGACGACGAGGTCCGTCCCCGCGGGGGTCGTCACGCGAATCTCGTCGGCGTCGGCGACCTGTTCGAGGACGGACAGGCAGTGGCGCTCGATGACCGCGTAGTCGGCGTCGAGGCCGGCGATCATCACGTCCTCGGTGATTCCGGGTAGGGTCGCGGCACGCGCGCCGGCGTCGGTCGCTCCCTGTCGGGCGCGGGTGTGGCTCAGGCTCTTGGTCGTCGGTGCGAGGACGACGTCGGCGTCGGCCATCGCGGCCGCCACCGGCGCGGGCGGTTCGGTGCCGTGTTGCTCGCCCGGCGGGTACCGCAGGAGGACGGTATCGTCGGTCACGTCGCTGGCGACGTCGTAGAGCGTCTCGCCGATGGGGAGGCGGTCGTCGTCGGTGACGACGGCACAGGACTCCCCGGCCTCGAGGGCCATACACTGGTGGATCGCCGTCTCGGCGGCGGCGTAGAGCGGATCCGACATACGAGGACACAGGACTGCGGGCCCGTTAGCCCTTACCCTCCACCGCGGGGGTGGTCACAGGGCGGTGGTCGGCCCTCGACGGCGCGTGTGGCCGTCCGAGTCGGGCAACGAGGCTCGAAACGATTATCCCCGTCGGTCGTCGACTGCGCGGTATGACACAGGTGGGCGTCAACGGGTACGGCACCATCGGCAAACGCGTCGCTGATGCGGTCGTCGCACAACCGGATATGGAGCTCGTGGGCGTCGCCAAGACGCGGCCGAACTTCGAGGCCGAGACGGCCGCGCGCAAGGGCTATCCGCTGTACGCTGCGGTGCCGGACCGCGCCGACCGGTTCGAGGAGGAGGGTCTCGCCCTCGCGGGCACCGTCGACGACCTGGTAGCGGCGTCGGACGTCGTCGTCGACTGCACGCCCTCGGGCATCGGCGCGGAGAACCGCGCGCTCTACGCCGACCACGACACGCCCGCGGTCTTCCAGGGCGGCGAAGACGCCGACGTCGCCGACGTGAGTTTCAACGCGCGGGGCAACTACGCCGAGGCGGTCGGGGCCGACTCGGCCCGCGTCGTCTCCTGTAACACGACGGGACTCTCCCGGATCCTCACACCCCTCGACGAGACGTACGGCGTCGAGAAGGCTCGCGTCACGCTGGTTCGACGGGGCGGCGACCCCGGACAGACCGGACGCGGACCGATCGACGACATCCTCCCCGACCCGGTGACCATCCCCTCCCACCACGGTCCGGACGTGAACACGATCCTCCCCGACGTCGACATCGACACGCTGGGGATGAAGGTGCCGGCGACGCTGATGCACACCCACAGCGTCAACGTGACGCTCGAAGAGGCGGTCGACGCCGCGGACGTGATCGACCTGTTCGAGGACGAACGACGACTCTTTCTCGTCCCGCCGGGCGCCGACATCGACGGCGCGGGCAAACTCAAGGAGTTCGCCGACGACGCCGGCCGGCCGCGGGGCGACCTCTGGGAGAACTGCATCTGGGAGGAGTCGATCACCGTCGAGGGGCGGGACTGCTACCTGTTCCAGGCGATCCACCAAGAGAGCGACGTGGTGCCCGAGAACGTCGACGCCGTCCGGGCACTGCGGGGCGACGCCGACGCCGAGGCGAGCATGACGACGACCGAGGAGTCGATGGGGATCGGCCTCGACTACCGGGGCTAACCCCGGTCGTCCCGGTTGCGACAGAGCGCGTCGACCGCGGGGAGCGACTCGCCGGTGAGCGCCCGGACGTACGCCCCGCCCGCGATGGAGACGTGCGAGAAGTAGTCCTCGTCGATACCGTACAGTTCGATCGCACGGGAGGTGTCGCCCCCGCCGACGACCGAAAAGCAGTCGGTCGAGGCGATGCTCTCGAGGATCCCGACGGTGCCGTCGGCGAACCGTTCGTCCTCGAAGACGCCGAGGGCCCCCTTCACGAACACGACCGACGAGTCCTCGATGACGGCCCCGTACCGGTCGACGGTGTCCGATCCGACGTCGAGGAAGGGGTGGTCCTTCCGGACGCCGTCGACGGCGAACTCGGTTCGTTCGCCGTCTCGCTCGCTCGCCAAGTCGGTGGGGAGGAGGATGCGGTCGCCACGTTCGGCGACCAGTTCCCGGATGCGCTCCTCGTTGGCCTCCCACTGGTGGTCGTACAGCTCCGTCCCGTCGACGTCGTAGCCGACGTCGTGACCCGCGGCCCGCAAGAAGAGCTCGCCCACGATGCCGCCCAACAGGTAGTGGTCGATGGCCTCGTCGAGGGCGGTCATCACGTCGATGACGTCGGTCGCCTTCGCGCCGCCGAGCACCATCGTCACTTGCCCGTCGAACTCGCGGTTGGCGATGCTGGTGTTGGCCTCGTACTCCGCCTCCATGACGCGCCCGGCGTAGGCCGGGAGGACGAGGGGAAAGCCGACCAGCGAGGCGTGGGCGCGGTGGGCCGCCGAGTAGGCGTCGTTGACGTAGCAGTCGAACTCCGGGGCAAGGGTTCGGACGAAGGCGCTGTCGGCGTGGACCGACGGGTCGCGTTCGGGGAGTTCGTCGTCGGTCATCCGGACGTTCTCTAGGAGGAGCGCTTCGCGGGCGTCGAGGCCGCGGATGGCCTCGACCGCCGATTCACCGTAGACGTCGTCGACGAAGTGGATGGGCGCGCCGACGTGTTCGGCCAGGATGTCGGCGTGTTGGGAGAGTGAGACGAAGGAGTCCCGACCCGGTCGGCCCTGGTGAGCCATGACGACGACACGATGCCCGGCGTCGACGAGTTCCCGGACGGTCTTGGCGTGCCGGGAGAACCGTCGGTTGTCCTTGACGATGCCGTCCTCGACCGGCGAGTTGAGGTCGACCCGGACGAGGACGCGGTTTCCGGACTCGATGTCGTCGAGCGTCTCGAACATTTCCTCGTCTCCCCGATAGCGGGTCGAGTATTTCAAACGGCCGATTCACCCCGAACGATCATGTCACATCGTGGCGTGGCGAGCCGACAGAAAGTTTTTGACCGGGAGCGGCTAATGGTGGGCCATGAGAGGCGACGACCGCGACGACCCGTTCGGCGACATCTTCGACGAGATCGAACGGATGATGAACGAGATGACCGGTACCGGCAACGGTGCCGATGCCGGCGTCGGCCACGACGCGGGGTTCGGCTCGGAGACCCACGTCGACATCTACGAAGAGGACGGCCGAATTCGACTCGTCGCCGACCTGCCCGGCGTCGACAAGGACGGTATCGACCTGAAGTGTGACGGGAAGACGCTCACGATCAGCGCCGCCTCTCCCCGCCGCGAGTACGACGAGCGCATCCGCCTACCGACTCGCGTCGACGAACACTCCGCGTCGGCCAGTTTCAACAACGGCGTCCTGCAGGTGACCATGGACGCGGTCGACGACTCCGCCGCCATCGACGTCGAATAGGACCTACCCGTTCTCGGTTCCGTCGCCCGACTCCGCCGTTCGCCGGATCAGCCCCGCCAGCCGGTCGTAGAACTCGGGGACGTACTTCGTCGCGGTGTCGACCGTCGGCCGCGCGTTCGTCTCCGCGACGACGACTCGGTCGTCGGTCACCAGAAGGTCGACGCCCAGATACGGCACGCCGAGCGTCTCGGCCACCCGTTCCGCGAGTCGGCGGTGATCGGCCGGGAGGTCGACGCCCCGCGCCGCCGCCCCGCGGTGGACGTTGTGTTTCCACCGACCGGCCGACCGGTCGGAGTCGGGGAGGCGACGCTCCACCGCGCCGGCGTACGCCCCGTCGACGACCATCACCCGGTAGTCGCGGGCGTCGGGGAGGTACTCTTGCAGGAGGAACGTCTTGTCGCCCGTCGCGCGGTAGTCGTGGATCAGATCCAGGTAGTCGACGACGCCGAGAAGCGAGTCGAGGTCCGTCGCCTTCGCGACGCCGACCCCTCGCGTCGTCGAGTTGGGCTTGATCACGACCGGCCACGAGAACCCCTCGACCGCGTCGACGACGGCGGCCTCGTCGACGGGGTTCGACACCATCGTCGTCTTCGGAACCGGGAGACCGGTGGCTCCGAGCGTCGCGATCACGCCGCCCTTGTTGCGCGAGGTTCGCACGGCGCCGCGGTCGTTCACCCACGGGAGGCCGTACAGCGCCGACAGCGCCGTCCCCTCCGGCGTCCGCGACGGGAAGACGAAGCCGGCGTCGAATCCGTCCTCGGGCGGGGCGGTGAGGTCGATCGTTCGCCCCTCCGCGGGGAGGTGTGCCACCTCGATACCGCGCTCGGCGAGGGGCTCTCGCAGGCGGTCGAAGGTTTCGGCCCGGGTCGTCACCGCGAGGCGGAGCATGTGTCACCCGGTGAGGGGTGTGGCGACAAAAGTGCGCGGATCGGCGGGGTCTACTCGTCGACCATCGCGCCGAACGCCTCGGTGGCGTCGGCGGGCACGTCGAAGTCGTGGAAGTGCTCGCCTTTCTCCTTGCTCAGGATGTTCAGCGCCGCCGCCGCCCCGTCGCCGGCCGCGATGACGGCCTGCCACTCCTCGGCGCGCACCATCGCGCCCGTCGCGTAGGCGTCCGCGACGCTCGTCTCCATGTCGACGCCCACGTCGACGACGCCCTCGTCGGTCGTCGCACAGCCGAGGTCCTCGGCGAGACTCCGATCGGCACCCGTCGCCAACACCAGATACGACGCCTCGTACTCGCCGTCGTCGGTCGTCACGGCGAAGCCATCGCCGTCGGCCGAGACGCCGGTCACTTCCTCGCCCTGTCGGCGGTCGACACCGAAGTCGTCGACCTGCTGGCGCGTCACGCCCATGAACTCGCTGCCGCCGATGGAGCCGATACCGGGGTAGTTGAACAGGTGGGCCTTGTGCATCCACGTCTCGTCCGTGTCGAAGACCGTCGCGTCGAGTCCGTTCTTGGCCGCGAACAGCGCCGCACTCAGGCCGGCGGGACCGCCGCCGACGACGATTACTGACGTCATGTCGGCACAATCACCGCCCTGCCTGAAATAGATGGCTCCGCCGGACCCGGTTTTGCCGACGCGTCACCCCCCGTCGTCGAGGCGCTCCTGCCACTCGCGGACCCGGGACATGAGGTCGACGGGCGACGTCTCGGCGACCGACGTCGCCTCGAGTTCCGAGAGCACTGCCTCCGTCTCGGGGTCGAGGGCGTCGCCACCGCCGCCGCCGTCGGTCGACTCCGAGCCGAACTCGCCGGCGCTCAGATCGAACACCGCCTGTGTCGTCTCCCCCGTTTCTGCCCCGGATCCCGTCTCCGTCCCCCGGGCTTCGATGGCCCGGTCCTCGCGGAGTCGGTCGAGCACCTCCCGGGACCGGTCGACGACCGGCGAGGGGACGCCCGCCAAGTCGGCGACATGGACGCCGTAACTCCGGTTCGACGCCCCCTCCTCGACCGTTCGGAGGAACGTGATGTCCTCGTCGCCGTCGTCGTCGCCGGCGACGGCGACGTGGACGTTCTCGACGCGCGGGAGGTGGTCGGCGAGCGCCGTCAGTTCGTGGTAGTGGGTCGCGAACAGACACTTACAGCCGAGTTCGTTGTGGACGTACTCCGTCGTCGCCCACGCGATGGAGATGCCGTCGTAGGTGGCGGTCCCCCGCCCCACCTCGTCGAGGACGACCAACGACTCCTCGGTGGCCGAGTGGAGGATGTTGCTCAACTCCGCCATCTCGACCATGAACGTCGACCGGCCGCCGGCGAGTTCGTCGAGCGCGCCCACGCGCGTGTAGATGCCGTCGACGACGCCCACGGTGGCGGAGCGGGCGGGGACGAAGCTTCCGGCCTGTGCCAGCAGGACGATCAGCGCTGCCTGGCGCATGTACGTCGACTTGCCGGACATGTTGGGGCCGGTGACGAGCAGAAAGCCCCGCTCCTCGTCGAGTTCGAGGTCGTTGGGGACGAACTCCGTCGTCCGCTCGACCACCGGGTGGCGACCGGCCTCGACGACGAGCGGTCCCGGTTCGACCACCTCGGGGCGACACCAGTCGTTGCCCGCGGCGTGGGTGGCGAGCGACGCCAAGGCGTCGACCGTCGCCAGCGTCCGACCGACGTCCTGTAGGCAGTCGGCGTGGGCCGCCACCCGGTCGCGCAGGTCACGGAAGAGGTCGTACTCCAGGTCGCCCCGGGCGTCCTCCAGTCGAAACAGCTCCCGTTCGTGCTCGGCGAGTTCGTCGGTGGTGTACCGCTTGGAGTTCTTGAGCGTCTTGATCTCGCGGTAGTCGTCGGGAACCGCGTCGGTCTCGGAGTTCCCCACTTGGATGTAGTAGCCGTCGGTCTTGTTGCGGTCGACCTGCAGGTGCGTGATGTCCGTGCGGGCCTTCTCGCGGTCGGCCAAGCCGTCAAGCCACTCGCGGGCCTCCTCGTACCGGTCGAGCAAGTCGTCGAGGTCGTCGTCGTACCCCCGGCGGAAGAGGCCACCCTCCGTGACCGTCCCCGGTGGGTCCTCGACGAGCGCGTCGTCCAACGCCGCCCGAAGCGTCGCCGCGGCCTCCGCGTCGGGACGGTCGACGACCTCCGGCAGCGGCGAGTCGGAGAGCCGAGAGTCGGTGACCGCGTCGGCGAGTGCCGGCAGGACGGCGAGCGTGTCCCGGACCGAGAGCAGGTCGTCCGCGTCGGCGCTTCCGCTGGTTGCTCGCGCCGCGAGGCGTTCGAGGTCGTAGGCGTCGCCGAGGACCTCCCGCACCCGGTCGCGGGCGAGCGTCGCCTCGACCAGCGCCGCCACGCCGTCCAGCCGGCAGTCGATTACACCCCGGTCGCGTCGGGGGCGCGTCACCCACTCCTCGAGGCGTCGCCGCCCGGCGCTCGTCACCGTGTGGTCGACCGTCGCGAGCAGCGATCCCTCGCGGTCGCCGTGCATCGTCTCGACGAGTTCGAGGTTGCGCTGGGTCGTCGCGTCGAGGTTCAGATGGTCGCCGGGGTCGTACGCCTGTAGACGGGTCAGCGCCTCGAGGACGCCGACACCCGTCTCGGAGACGTACGCGAGGGCGGCACCCGCGGCGGCGACGGCGGCGCGGTCGTCGAGGCCGACGCTCTCCAGAGCGGCGTCGCCGAAGTGATCCCGGAGTCTGCGCTCGGCCCGTCCGGGGGCGAACGCCGCCGGATCGTGGTCGGTCACCGAGGCCTCCCGGACGCCGCTCAAGAGGTCGGCGTCGGCATCGTCCTCGCGGAGCGTCGGCCCCGGCAGGACCTCGGCGGGGTCGAACCGGTGGAGTTCGGCCCGCGCCGTCGCCGCCGCCTCCGTCGACGTGACGCGGAACGCGCCGGTCGTCACGTCGACGAAGGCGAGGCCGTAGCGGTCGTCGACGGCGACGACGGCCGCCAGGAACTGCGCGGTCGGATCCGTCGTCTCCAGCAAGGTCCCGGGGGTGACGACACGGGTTATCTCGCGGGCGTGGCCGTCCGACGTCTCGTACTGGTCGGCGACGGCGACCCGGTAACCACGCTCCACCAGCGCTTTCAGGTAGGGCGTCAGGTCGTCGACCGGCACGCCGGCCATCGGGTACGTCGACCCGTGGGAAGATTTCTCCGACACCTTCAGATCGAGTTCGTCGCCGACGAACTCGGCGTCTTCGGCGAAGAACTCGTAGAAGTCGCCACACTGCATCGCCAGCAGATCGGCGTCCGTCTCCGACTTCAGGGCGAGGAACTCACCCACGATTCCGTCGGCGGTCATACCCACTCTCCTGCCGTGGGCGGGTAAAACGCTGTGGGTCTCGGTGCCCCGGCTGCGCCCGATCCGCTACTCCGCCACCGCGTCGAGCAACGTGAACACTCGCTCACCCAGTTCCTCGGGTGTCTCCGCGACGACCTTGATGATCGCCTCCTTGCCGACGGCACCGCGGTCGAGGACGGCGACGGGCGTCGGGGCATCGGCGTCGACGGCGCCGAACGCCCGCCGCGCGCCCCAACCCATCGTCCCGCTCGCGTCATCGGGTTCGGCGTCGCGGTCGTACTCCGTCACCGGGCCGTCCAACTCGGCGGTCGCCGCCTCCGTCGCGTCGTCGAACCGGCAGTTGACGGCGAACCGGAGGTCGGGATCGAACTCCCGGGCCGCGAGGAGGAAGCGGGCGACGTGGGAGGAGGCGCCGAGTCTGACGCCGCGGTTGGGCGCGGCGCCCGAGAGCGTTCGGGTGATCCGCCCCTCGACGGCGGCCGTCTCGCCGACCGCCTCGGCGTACTCCGTCGCGCCGACGACGTTCATCCCCACCTCGGGGATCAGTCGGGAGACGTCGCGGTCGACGAACGCCTCGACCACCTCCGCCACGTCGGTCATCGTCCGGTGGCGGTCGGCAGCCTCGCGGAGCGCGGCGAGGTGGTGGACCGGCCCGGGGCCCTCGCCCACGTCCAAGCCGTACCGAACCGCCCGTTCCATGAACGTCGTCCCCGCCTCGACGGCGTATGACAGGGTCTCGCCGTGGGCGAGGTGTGCGGCGATGGCGCTGGAGAGGGTACAGCCCGAGCCGTGTGTGGCGTCGGTGTCGATCCGCGAGTGGTCGAAGGTGTGGGCCGTCGGGCCGTCGTCACCGTCGACGACCAGCGTGTCGATCACCGCGTCGTCGGCCGCGACGATGTGACCACCTTTCACGAGCGCCGCGTCGGCACCCATTTCGACCAGTCGCTCGCCCGCCTCGACCGCCGTCTCGTGGTCGGTCGGGTCGACGCCCGTTAGCACCGCCGCCTCGTCGGCGTTGGGCGTGACGAGCGTCGCCGCCGCGACCAGCGACTCGTAGGCCGACTCGGCGTCCGGGTCGAGCAGTCGGTCGCCGCTTGCCGCGACCATCACCGGATCGACGACGACCGGCGCGTCGGTAGCCGCCACCCGGTCGGCGACCAGATCGATCACCGGCTCGGTCGCGAGCATTCCCGTCTTCACCGCGGCGAGGTCGAAGTCGGAGCGGACGACCCGGTACTGTGCCTCGATCTCCGAGACTGGCAGGACGTGTGAATCCTCGACGCCGAGGGTGTTCTGTGCCGTGACCGCGGTGACGACGGACGTGCCGAAGACGCCGTGGGCTTCCATCGTCTTCAGGTCCGCCTGGATTCCCGCACCGCCGCCGGAGTCGCTCCCGGCGATCGTGAGAGCGACCGGCGGCGAGACGGGCGCACGACGCCGACTCACGGCGCGGCCCCCCCGACTCCGTGGCTGGTTCGATGTTCCGATCCCGCGTCGAGTGAGCGACTCATACACGGGCGTACGACCAGCCGACATTTATCGGTGATGGACACACCGGCCGTCGATCGAAGCGGCAAGACCTATCTACGACGGGGGGAAAAGCACGCCCACGCAGATGAGGGAGCGCTCGTCCAACGCTCGGATCGCAGTCGTCGTGGCCGCGCTGATCCTGTCCGTGACGGTGGGGTCGATCGGCGGAGCCGCGGCGGCAGGGACGACGTCCACCCACGCACAACTCGGCGGCGGGCCGCTCTTCCAGCAAGGAGTCGACACCGACTCCGTCCGACTCTCCGTCGGCGTCGAGGAGAACGGCTCCGCGTCGTGGACCGTCGAGTACTGGACCCGACTGGACGACGAGAACACGACCGAGGCGTTCGAATCCCTCCGGAGTGACATCGAATCGAACCCGTCGAACTTCTCCGACCCGTTCGCCGCCCGCATGGAGTCGACGGTCGCCACCGCCGAGAACTCGACCGGTCGCGAGATGAACGCCACCGACTTCGGCGTGCGAGCGGAGACGCGCGCACCCCCCGAGTACGGCGTCGTCGTCTACACGTTCCGGTGGGACGGGTTCGCCGCCGTCGACGGTGACCGCCTCCGCGTCGGCGACGCCATCGAAGGATTCTTCCTCGACGACCGGACCCGCCTCACCGTCGAGTGGCCCGCCGACTACACCGCCACGCGGATCGCCCCCGATCCGGACGAGCGGCGGTCGAACGCGGTCGTGTGGCGCGGTGAGGCGACGAGTTTCGTCTCCGGCGAACCGACGATCGTCCTCGACTCCGACGCGGCCGCCACGACCGAAGCGGGGACTGGCGGTGGAGGGAGCGGGGGCGAGGACGGGGGACCCACGACGGCCTCGCCCGACGACTCCGGGTCGCCGCTCCCCATCCTCGGCGTTGGTGTCGGACTCCTCGTGATCCTCGGGATCGGCGCGTGGTGGTTCCGCGACCGACTGCCGCTCCCCGTCGGTGACGGCGACGGAGCGGGTGGGTCGCCGGCCACCGATCCGGCGGAGTCGGCCGACGACGGCGCACCTGCCGCCGGAGCGGACGCAGGGGCCGCCGCTGCTGCCGACGACGGACGGGACACACAGGACACCCGCGAGGACCTCCTGAGCAACGAGGAGCGCGTCCTCCAGTTCGTCCGCGAACAGGGCGGCCGGGTCAAACAACAGGAGATCGTCGAAGCGTTCGACTGGACCGAGGCTCGGACGAGTCAGATCGTCCGTGACCTCCGCGACGACGGCTCGCTCGAGGGGTTCCGACTCGGTCGTGAAAACGTGTTGAAACTACCGGACGAGGAGTGAACTCGACCGAGTCGATCGCCCGACAGCGGCCACTTCAGGGTCGGCTTGGAACGGTTTAATCCGGGTTAACCGTCCTTCAGGTTCGTACCGGTTTATCCGAAACCACCCCATATCGGAAACCGAAATGAATCCAAACGTTCCGGACGTGGTGATGTACGCAGTCGTCATCGTCGTCGCCGTGGGCGCAGTGGCGGGGTCGGCGGCGGCGGTCTCCGGGACGGCATCGCCGTCGGCAGAGACGGCCGCACAGCAGACGACGGGGAACGGGACCGCGACCGCGACTGAAACCGCCACCGCGACGCCGGCGCCGGAGCCTGAGCCGGAATCGGAGCCGACACCCAACGAATCGGTGGCGGTCGCCCCTGGACAACAGTTGGCCGGCGTCGTCGGCATGCAAGGGGCAGAAGTAGAGGGCGAAGTCGAACAGCGGGCACTGGATCGGCGGGCGTCGCGAGCGAGGACGAACGAGACGAAGGCGGAGCTGGTCGCGTCGGAACTCAACCACGCCCGCGACCGCCTAGAGACCCTCCGCGAGACGCAGGCAGCACTCCGCGAGGCGCGACAGGCGGGCGAGATATCGAACGGAGAGTTCCGTGCGCGGATGGCGATCACGAGCGCGGAGGTTCGCAACGTCCGTGCACGACTCGATTCGAGCGAACGCATCTCCCGTGACTTGCCGGAGCAGGCGCTCGAATCCAACGGCGTCGATCGGTCGGAAGTCGGCCGACTCAAGCAGGATGCCGACGATATGCAGGGCGGGGAAGTAGCCGAAATCGCACGGGGGATCGGCGGCGGGCCACCGGACCGCGAGGGGGATCCAGACCGTGGTCCCGACAGACGGGGACCGCCTCGTGACGGCGACGAAGGGAACGAAGACGACCCCGGTAACTCCGGCGACGCCGGCCGACCCGACGACGCTGGCCGACCCGACGAGGACGACGAAGACGACGAGGACGACGAAGACGACGAGGACGACGAAGACGACGAAGACGACGAAGACGACCCCGGTAACTCCGGCGACGCCGGCCGACCCGACGACGGAAACCAGTCCGGAGACGATTCGGGAAATGAGAACGGGAACGATGGGAACGGCGACAGTCCGGGCCGATCGGGAGAACCCGGACGATCGGGCGACTCCGGCAACTCCGGGAATTCCGGTGACTCCGGGAATTCCGGCAACTCCGGTGACTCCGGGAATTCCGGCAACTCCGGTGACTCCGGGAATTCCGGTGACTCCGGCGACTCCGGGAATTCCGGTGACTCCGGCGACTCCGGTAACTCCGGCGACTCCGGGAATTCCGGTGACTCCGGCGACTCCGGGAATTCCGGTGACTCCGGCAACTCCGGTAACTCCGGTGACTCCGGCAACTCCGGTGACTCCGGGAATTCCGGGGGTGACGACCGATGAGCCGATCTCGACCCCGCGTGCTGATCGCCGACGATCAGCCGACGTTACTCGACCTCTTTGCCACGTGGCTCGAAGACGAGGATATCGACCTCGTCCGTGCGAACTGCGGGGACGAGGCGCTGTCGTACTGTGACGACGGCGACATCGACGTAGCGATCCTCGACAGACACATGCCGCGAGTGTCCGGGGACGAAGTACTCGACGCGCTCCGAGAGGGGGCGTCGAACCCACGCGTCGCGTTCGTGACGGCCGCAGCACCGGACGTAGGGATCGTCGACCTCGACCTCGACGGGTATCTCACGAAACCGGTGACACGCGATGAGTACGTCGGTCTCGTCCGGTCACTGATCGAGCGTGAACGGCTCTCGGAGACGGCGGAGCGGTACGTTTCGAACCTGTCGAAGCGTGCGGCACTGCTCGAATCGGAGTCGGCGTCGGTACTCCGGTCGGATCCGACCTTCGCCGCCTTCGAGGAGAAACTCCTGCGACTGGCAGTGCGCGTCGACGACCGGCAGCTCGACGACCCGTTACTCAGTCGCGCGTTCGCGGACGGCGGCACCATCGACCCGACGGGCTGAATCGGAACGACCGCGGGCCGTCGAACCGACGGCCGACCGGTCGCGGTGTTCGTCGTCCGTCTCCGGGAGTTCCGGGGCATCGTAGACGCCGAATTTGGTCGTGACGGGGCTCCGTGACGCCGTGTGTTCGTACCGTCGGCTGTCCATCGGTGCGAATAGACGCCACGAGGACGTCGAACGGCTCGAGGCGCGAAACGGGGGCGGCCGCCAGTATCAGTCGTCGTCCGGGATCGCACCCTCCGCGCGGAGGGCCGCCACGTCGTCGTCGTCGTAGCCGAGTTCGTGGAGGATCGCCTCGGTGTCTTCGCCCAGCAGCGGCGGCGCACCGTCGAAACCGGCCTCCGCGTGTTCGTAGTTGAGTGGGTGTTCGATCACGGGGACGGTGCCGAGCGCGGGGTGTTCGATCTCGCGGATCGTTCCCCGGGCCTCGGTCTGTTCGTTGTCGAGAGCAGTGGGCACGTCGTAGACGGGGGCGACCGGCAGACCGTGGTCCTCGGCGAGAAGGTCGACCCACTCCTCGGTCGAGCGCTCCTCGAACACCGCCGACAGTTCGGCTTCGAGTTCGTCCATGTTCTCGACGCGGGCGGGGTTGGAGTCGAAGCGGTCGTCCTCGGCGAGTTCGGGCCGACCGACGGCCTCACAGAGTTCGGTCCAGAGCTTCTGGTTCGCACAGCCGACGTTGAGGTAGCCGTCTGCCGTCGGATACGTCTGGTACGGCGCGAGGACGGGGTCTTTCGTCCCCATGCGCTCCGGTTCCTCGCCGACGAAGGCCTTGCCCGCCTGTTTCGTGAGCCACGGGAGAGCGGCGTCGTGCATCCCGATTTCGATCCGGTCGCCCTCGCCGGTGCGTTCCCGGCGGAACAGCGCCCCGACGACGCCGAACGCCGCCCACATCGCCGTGATGAGGTCGGTCTGGGGCAGGCCGACCTTGACGGGGTCGCCGTCCTCGGGCCCCGTCACGGACATGATACCGCTCGTGCCCTGCACGAGGAGGTCGTAGCCCGGCCGACTGGCCCACGGCCCCGTCTCGCCGAACGCCGAGATGGAGCAGTACACCAGGTCCTCGTTGAACTCGCGGAGGTCGTCGTAGCCGACTCCCAACCGCTCGGCGGTGCCGGGCCGGAAGTTCTCGATCACTACGTCGGCCTCCTCGACCAGATCGTACAGCGCCTCGAGCCCCGACTCCGTCTTCAGGTTGAACTCGACGCTCAACTTGTCGTAGTTGATCGTCCAGAAGTAGGGGGACTCGCCGTTCTCGTCGGCGGTCTTCCCCGGCCCGTCGTAGTCGGCCTCGGGTTCGACAAAGGGCGGCCCGGAGTGTCGATTGTCGTCGCCCGCACCCGGCCGCTCCACCTTGATTACTTCCGCACCCTGGTTGGCGAGCATCAGCGTCGCGAAACCACCAGTGACGAACGTCGTCAGGTCCACGACGGTGATGCCGTCGAGGATGTGCTTGTCGTCGGTCACGCTCATACACGACCCCTCGGCCGACCTCCCTAAAATCCTTCCGCGTGCGGACGGCGCGTCGGCGGGTCAGTCGCCGCCGTCGACGGGGTCGTTCACCGGATTCCGCGGCGGTTCCCCCCGGAGGATTCCAAGAACGTCCTCGGTGACGGTCCGGCGCATCGTCTCCTCGGAGGCTTCGGAGTAGAATGCGACGTGGGGCGTGTAGACGATGGCGTCGTGGTCGAGTGGCGGGTCGCTCGGCGGCTCCTCGGGGAGGACGTCGAGGCCGGCACCGGCGATGTCGCCCGCCTCGACGGCCTCGAAGAGCGCCTCCGCGTCCACCAGCGGGCCGCGAGCGGTGTTGACGAGGATGGCGTCCTCGCGCATGCGGTCGAGAGCGTCGGCGTCGATCAGGTGCCGCGTCTCGTCGGTGAGGGGCGCGTGGATCGAGACGTAGCGCGACCGGCCGAGAAGGTCGTCGAGGCCGACCTTCTCGGCTCCCGCGGCTTCGATCTTCTCGGCGTCGACGTAGGGATCGTACACGAGGACGTCGAGGTCGAACCCCTCGACGAGGTCGATCAGCCGGCGCGGGAGTTTCCCGAAGCCGACGAGACCGAGCGTCGCGCCGGTGACCCGGTGGATCGGCTTGCCGGCGGTCCAGTCCCACTCGCCGCCCTTGATCGCTCGGTCGTACTTCGGGATCTTGCGGACGCAGGCCAGCAGGAGACCGAGCGTATGCGTCGGCACCTCCTCGATGCAGTAGTCGGGGACGTTCACTACCGGCACGCCGTGGGCGGCCGCGGCGTCGACGTCGATGGAGTCGACGCCGATGCCGTACCGGCCGACCGCGCGAACGTCGGGGAGCGCTTCGAACACCGCCTCGGTGATCTCGGCGTACTGGACGAGCAACGCGTCGGCACCCCGGGCGGTGTCGATCACCTCCTCGGGCGTTCGGGCGTACTCGCCCCGGAGTTCCACGTCTGCGTCCTCGAGGACGGACGATTCGATCGACAGATCCGGGAAGTCGTAGTCAGTGACGACTATCGTCTCCGTCATGGTTCGCGGTGGCGCGCGGTGAGAACATAAACGTCCCGCCCCGCGGCGGCTCAGTTCTCGTTGAACTCGTCGACGAGGTCGATCCGTTCCTGCGTGGCGAACTGCTCCCACCAGACCTCGGATTCGAACTCGTGGGCCGCCTCCGGATCCGCCGTCTCGGCCGAGTAGTTGATCGCCCGCTTCGAGTTCTTGACCGCCTGTCGGCCGGTGTTCTGGATGGCGTCGACGATGTCGTCGACCGTCTCGTCGAGGTCCTCGCGCGGGACGACGTGGTTGACGAAGCCGATGTCGTCGGCCTCGTCCGCGTCGGCCATCCCCGCAGTGTACACCAGCTCCTTCGTCTTCGCCTCGCCGATCAACTGGGTGACGCGGTGGGTGGACCCGCCGCCGGGGATCTGACCGATGTCGGTGACCGGCACGCCGAACTTGGCGTCGTCGACAGCGATCCGAAGGTCACAGAAGGCCGCAAGGATAAGCCCGCCGCCGACACAGTAGCCGTTGATCTTCGCGATCACCGGACAGTGCAGGTTGTAGACGCGCTTGTAGACATCCTCGTAGAAGAACTCCTGGCGGTCCTTCTGTCGGGGGTCGTGTTCCTCGGAGGGGCCGGCGTACTGTTCGATGTCCGCGCCGGCACAGAACGCGTCCTCGCCCTCGCCCGTGATGACCGTCACGTCGATGTCGCGGTCCAGTTGGATCTCCGCGAAGGCCCGCGCGAGGTCGAAGTACACCTCCGTACTCAGCGCGTTGTACTTCTCCGGGCGGTGGAACGTGATCGTCGCCACGCCGTCCGATACGTCTACCGAGATGCTCTCGTATGCTTCGTACACCATGTTCCCTGAGAATCGGAAGGCCGGATTAAATAAGTTCCCGTGGGCGGTCGGCGCGCTACTCGCCCGCACCCATGACGGTCAGGACCGGGCAGTCCGCGTTCAGCAGGATCGACTGTGTGACGCTGCCGAACAGCACCTTCCCGACGGACGATCGCTTCCGGCCGCCGACGACGATGTACGACGCGTCCACGTCCTCGGCGTACTCGAGGATTCGCTGTGAGGGTTTCCCAACCAGTCCGACCACCTCGTCGGCCTCGACGGTGGCCTCCTCGACGGCGTCGGCGGCGATTTCCTCGGCCAACCCCTCGATGCGCTCCATGTCGATGCTCTCGCCGGTCGCGTCGAACGAGGCGCGTTCGAGGTCTCGGAGTTCGCTCTCCGCGAGGGTGTGGACCACGTGAAGCGGGAGTCCGTGGGCGTCTGCCATCTCTCGCGCCTGTTCGACGACCCGTTCGCCACCCGATCGATCTACTGCAGCGACAATGACCATAGCCGCTGGATTGGCGGTGGCCGACGGATTAAACCTTGTGCCGGTTGCGGCTTAGAGCGCGTCGGCGAGGGCCTCGACGGGCGTGGGAGGTTTCTCGTCGTACTCGTCGCCCAGTTGGGTGCGGCAGGACGCGCCGGGCGCGACGAGTCGGTCGCCCGTACTCTCCTCGACCTGGTCGAAGAGGATCGATCCGATGGCCTGACTCATCGAGAAGTGTTCGGCCTCGTAACCGAACGAACCGGACATGCCACAGCATCCGGAGTCGAGGGGGTCGACCTCGTAGCCGGCCCGGCGCAACACGCCCACCGCGTGGTGGTCTTTCTTCGTCGACTTCTGGTGGCAGTGACCGTGGTAGGTGAGCGTCTCGTCGGGCGCGTCGACCGGCAGGTCGTCGTCGAGTCGGAAGGCGTCGAGGTATTCCATGACTCCGTAGGCGTTGGCGGCGACCGTCTCGACGTCGTCTCCCGAAAGTAGATCCAGGTAGTCGGACTGGAACATCACGGCGTCCGAGGGCTCGACGACCACCACGTCCCAGCCGTCACGGACGCGGGGGGCCAGCGCGTCGACGTTCGTCGCCGCCTGCTCGCGGGCCTTGTCGAGAAAGCCCTTCGAGTGGGGCGGGCGGCCGCTGCCGGTCACGTCGTCCGGAATCTCGACGTGGACGTTCGCCGCCTCCAGCACTTCCACCGCCGCCTTGCCGACGTACGGCGTGTTGTAGTTGGTGTAGGTGTCGGGGAAGAGGAGGGCGCGACTGTCGGCCTCGCTCTCGGGCACACCCGCCCCGCCGCGGGCCTCGAACCAGTCTTCGAGGCTCTCGCGGTGGAACTCGGGGAGCGAGCGGTCCTTGGCGATGCCGAGGGTCTTCTCCATGACCGTCCGGGCACCCGGCACCTTCGCCGCCCAGTTCGAGAGCGGCGCCAGCGCCGATCCCAGCGCGTTCAGGCGGTCGACGTTCGCGAACACCTTGTCCCGCAGGGACGAGCCGTGGCGTTCGTGGTACTCGTTGGCCACCTCGACTTTCATCTTCGCGAGGTCGACCTCGCTGGGACAGTCCTTCGAACAGCCCTTGCAGCCGATACAGAGGTCCAACACCTCGTGCATGAACTCCACGTCGAACTGTTCTTCCTCCCCCAGGTCGCCGCTCATCGCCTGCCTGAGCAGGTTCGCCCGGCCGCGGGTGCTGGTGATCTCCTCCTGGCTGGCGCGGTAGGTCGGACACATCACACCACCGGTCGTCTCCTGGGTCCCGCGGCAACTCCCACAGCCGTGACAGAGCTCCGCCATGCCCTGGAACCCGTTGTCGATGTCCCAGTTGAGCGCGGGGTCGAAGCCGGAGTCGAAGTCGTAGTCGGCGTCGAACCGGAGGTTCTCGGTCATGTCCACGTCGCCACAGACCGTCCCCGGATTGAGGATCCAGTCGGGGTCGACGGCGGTCTTCAGGTCCTGGAACACCGTCATGAGGTGGTCCCCGTAGAGTTTCCAGTTCCACTGGGTGCGTGCACGCCCGTCGCCGTGTTCGCCCGAGACGGAGCCGTCGTACCGCACCGCGAGGTCGGTGGCAGCGTCCGCGATGGACTCCATCTCCGCGACGCCCTCCTCGGTCTTGGTGTTGATCAGCGGCCTGACGTGGATACAGCCCGGCCCGGCGTGGGCGTAGAAGCTCCCGATGGTGTCGTGGTCCTCGAACACCTGCTTGAAGTCGGCGATGAACTCCGGCAGGTGCTTGGGCGGCACCGCCACGTCCTCGATGAAG
The DNA here is from genome assembly GCF_037201915.1 of Haloplanus sp. CK5-1. Classification (NCBI taxonomy): domain Archaea; kingdom Methanobacteriati; phylum Methanobacteriota; class Halobacteria; order Halobacteriales; family Haloferacaceae; genus Haloplanus; species Haloplanus salilacus. The sequence goes on from NZ_CP147505.1 coordinate 3,131,210, forward strand.
GCGATGTGTTTGGCGTCGGTGGTGCGGGAGAGCAGGATGGGCGTCGACGCCTTTCGCATCTTCCAGAAGTTCTTCTGGTCTTTCTCCTCGTAGGCCTCCATCCCGTCGAACGCCCGGTCGCCGATCCGGTCGTCGAGCAGGGCCTCCACCTTCTCCTGGCGCTCCTCGTGGCTGTCGGCGTAGAACTCCACCAACAGGAACGTGTCCGTCCGATCCGGCAGGAGGTCGATCACGTCCTTGAACTCCTCCAACTCGCGGGCCAGGTCGACGAGGACGCCGTCCAACACCTCCAGTGCGGCCGGTTCGTGTTCGAGGATGTCGTCGACGTCCTCCATCGCCTCGAGCAGGCTGTCGTAGGTGAGGAGGCCGAGGGCCTTCATCTCGGGGAGGGGCTCCAGCGAGACTTCGACTTCGGTGACGACGGCGAGGGTCCCTTCGCTCCCGACGATCAGGCGAGCGAGGTTGACCGAACCGGATTCGGCCTCGTCGACGAGGACGTCGAGTGCGTACCCCGAGACGTTGCGCTTGAGTTCGGGGAACCGCTCCTCGACGTGGTCGCTCTCCTCCTCGACGATCCGGTGGGCCTCGGCGTAGAGGCGTTCCTCGAGGGTGCCGTCGGGGTCGGCGCCCGCCTCCAACTCCTCTAAGGTCACTTCGCCCAGCGTCGTCACCGTGCCGTCCGCGAGGACGACCTCCAGTTCCTCGACGTAGGCGTCCGTCTTCCCGTACAGCAGGGAGTGGGCGCCGGTGGTGTTGTTGCCCACCGCCCCGCCCATGGCGCTCCGGTTGGCGGTTGAGGGATCGGGCGCGAACTTCAAGTCGTGGGGTTCGAGCGCCTCGTTCAACTCCGAGAGGATCGCACCCGACTCCACCCGTGCCGTCCGCGCGTCGGGATCGATGTCGACGATGCCGTCCATGTCTCGCGTGAAGTCGAGGACGACCGCCTCGTTGACCGTCTGGCCGGCGAGGCTCGTCCCCCCGCCGCGGGGGAGGACGGGAATCTCACGGTCGGCGCAGTACTCGACGACCGCGGAGACGTCGGCCGTCGAAGTGGGGAAGACGACGCCGACCGGCGTCACTTCGTAGATGCTGGCGTCGGTGGCGTACAGCTGTCGGGAGTAGTCGTCGAACCGCACGTCGCCGTCGATCAGGCCGTCGAGGTCCTCGGCCAGTCCCGGCCGCTCTACCGAGTCACCCCGGTGGTCGTAGTTCGTCCGAGGGTCGAGTGCCGGACCGACGTCGTCGAGTGATGTGTTGGATTTAGCCATGGTGGATGAGTGTCGTACGAATGTGTCGCTCGACGGCAGTAAAGTTGTTGCCTCGGGGCACGACACCACGGAGGGAGGTGTTGGGAGGCGGGCGGGCGGGGTCGGAAGCGGTCGACCGTTGCGTTACGGGCTCGGGGCGCCGCTGTACTGCTCCAGTAGATACTCGCGGCCGTCCAGCATGTCTTGGAGCGTCCCGAACGCGAGCATGTAGTGGCCGTCGTAGCCACTCTCTTCGATCAGCCGGAAGGTGGCGTCGAAGTCGAGGTCCCCCTCGCCGGGAGCGAGGTGTTCCTCCACGTCGCCGTGGTTGTCGTTCAGTCGGACCTCGGCACACAGGTCCGGCCCGAGGGTCTCGAAGTATCCGTCGATGTCCTCGGGGAACTGCCGGGCGTGGGGCGGGTTGAAGGCCCACCCGAGGGTGTCCGCCTCGAGTTCGTCGAAGTACTCGGTCACCTCGTCGAGCGTGACGGGGACGTACTTCATCTCGGAGGCGTCCGGTTCGAAGTTGTGGTTCTCCAGCAGGAGGTCGGGGTGGGCGTCCCCGGCGTACTCGATGATCCGGCGGAGTCGGGCCTTGCTCGCCGCGACGCGGTCCTCGTAGTCGTCGGTGAAGTGGTAGCCGCCGTGGACGATGATCCGATCCGCGTGGACCATGTCGCCGATGTCGACGTAGGCCTGCAGGTACGCGTCGACTGCGTCGTCGACGTGGGCGGACGTCTCAGCGACGTTCACCGCCGACAGGGTGTGGAGACCGAGACTGATGTCGGCGTCCTCGCAGGTGTCCCGGATGGACTCGACCTCCGCATCGTCGTACGCGTCCGGATCGATCGGTCCGTCGTCGAGGCAGACGTCGACGTAGTGAACGTCGTTGTCCGCGGCCCACTCGACGGCCTCCTCGATGGTCAACTTCTGTCCGACGTCGACGCCGATCCGTTCTTTGAGAGTCATCTGTGTATCACTCGACCGGATGGGTTTGACACGACCACACATAAACCCATGCGGTCGAGTGGTCGGGGGACGGCGTGCCGACGACCGACGGATCGGCAGTGTTTATTGGGGCCGTCCGGGTAACGAGGGGTATGTCGAACGGAGGACCACTGTCCGACCTGACTGTCGTGGAGCTGACGGTACACCGCGCGGCCCCGTTCTGTGGCGCGTTGCTCGCCGATATGGGTGCCGAAGTGATCAAAGTGGAGCGGCCGGGCGTCGGCGACCCGGCGCGGAGTCAAGGGATCGGCCCCGACGACAAGTCAGCGTACTTCATGGTGAACAACCGGAACAAGAAGTCCGTCACGCTCGACCTGAAGGCCGACGCGGGCCAGGAGGCGATGCTGGAACTGCTCGCCGACGCCGACGTCTTCATCGAGAACTTCTCGCTCGGCGTCCCCGAACGACTGGGCGTCGGCTACGAGGACGTCAAAGCGGTGAACGAGGACATCGTCTACGCGAGCATCAAGGGGTACGGGAAGACCGGACCGAAAAAGGAGAAGAAGGGGCTCGACCTCATCCTGCAGGCGGAGGGTGGGATCATGAGCGTCACGGGGCCCGAGGGCGGCGACCCCGTCAAGGTCGGGCAGGCGCTGGGTGACCTCAACACCGGGTTGCTCACCACCATCGGGATTCTGGCGCGACTCTACGAGCGCGAGCAAACCGGCGAGGGCGGCCAGTTCGACGTGGGGCTGTACGACGCCGTGGTCTCGTTCCTCAACGAGTACATCACCAACTACTCGATGACGGGCGAGGTGCCGGGTCCTCAGGGGACGAGCCACCAGACCTCCGTGCCGTACCAACTGTTCGAGACAGCGGACAGCCACATCGTGACCGGCGTCGGGAGCGACGAACGCTGGCCCGACTTCGTCGAGGTTATCGGCCGCGAGGAACTCGCGGAGTACCCGACCAACGCCGACCGCGTCGAGCACAAAGCGGAGGTCATCGGCATCATCCAGGAGGAGTTCCGGAAGAAGCCGACCGACTACTGGCTCGACCGCCTCACCGAGTACGGCTTCCCGAACGGCCCGATGAACAACGTCGAAGAGGTCGTCGAGGACGAACAGAGCGAGGCCCGCGGCCTCGTCGAGGAACACGACGACCCCGACTACGGGGAGTGTCTCATGCCGGGCCACCCGATCCACTTCCCCGACCACGACACCTCGATCCGATCGCCGGCCCCACGGCTCGGCGACGACGTCGAGGAGGTGTTCGAGGCGGTGGCCGACGAGGAACAGGTCGAGGCGTGGCGCGACGGCGGCGCGTTCGGCGACGACTGAAAAAAACCGCGACTGCGGCGGTTAGAACAGGTTCGCGGCCATCGTGCTGATCCGCCGGAACGGTCCCTGTCCGTAGGGGAGCGCGACGTTCATCACGTTCCGGAAGGCGAAGAAGACGATCAGCGCGACGAGGACGCTGAACACCAGCAGTTTCACCCTGTCGCGGTAGCCGATGACGTAGGCGAACGCGAACAGGAAGAACGGCGCGCCGACGAAGAAGCCGACGTACTCGAGCGCGAAGAAGAACACGATCGAGAGCGCAATCGAGAGCAGGTACTGCCGTTGCTTCTCGTCGAGAGTGTCCAGACCGGCCGGAACGACCGTGCTCAGGTCGACGCCGTCGGCGTCCCGGTAGAGCAGCCCCAGGTTCAGCAGGCCGGCGACGAGCAACACGACCAGCGTCGCGCGCGGCCAGAACGCCGCGCCGGGGTCGGGGTCGGAGATACGGACATCGGCGAACTGGCCGGAGACGGCCAAGAACGCCGCGGCGAGGACGATGAACGCGAGGGTGATGAACATGTCCCGCGTCGCGCTCGGCGGGGCCTGTTCGCGGAGTGAGTCGTCGTCCTCGTTCTCGGTGCTCATTGTTGCACCTCCGTCAGCCCGAGTCGTTCACGGATGCGGTCACCGAACTGGGTGCTGTCCATGATCAGCGGGATGAAGAACACGAACACCGAGAGGACGATCAGCACGGCCGAGATGGGGCGTTCGAGGAACACCATCCAGTCGCCCTGGGCCTTGGTCAGCGAGCGACGGAGGCTGGGCTCCGCCAGCGGCCCGAGCACCAGGCCGATCACCATCGGTGCCACGGAGTAGTTGTACTTCTCGAGGTAGTAGCCGCCGATGCCGAAGATGAACATCGTCCAGACGTCGGCCATGATGTTCCGCGTCGCGAACGCGCCGACGATAGTGAACACCATGATCAGCGTCAGTAACAGTTCCCGTGGGACGTGACGCACCTGGATGAACAGCTTGACGATGGGCTTGTTCAGCAGGAGGATGGCCACGTTCGCCATCAGCAGCGCGGCGAAGATTGTGTACACCAGATCCCCCTGCGTCGAGATGAGCGCCGGCCCCGGGCGGATGCCGTGCAGGATGAACGCTGCGAGGATGACCGCCGTGGTCGCACTCCCCGGGATGCCGAGGGTCAGGAGGGGGACGAACGCCCCACTACAGGCGGCGTTGTTGGCCGTCTCGGGGGCGGCGACGCCCTCCGGGACGCCGGTGCCGAACTTCTCGCGGACGTCCTTGGGCACCAGCCGCTGGCCGAACGTGTAGCCAAAGAGCGCGCCGGTCGTCGCGCCCGCGCCGGGCAGGACGCCGATGAGCGTCCCCATCACCGAGTTGAACCCGAGGATGCGGGAGAAGCGCTTGAAGTAGCTGAACGGCGGGAACATCGACCCGGACGTGGCTTCGGAGAGGTCCGAACCGCCGCCCTCGCCGCCCTCACCGTCCCCGCCACCGACGAGGCTCCCGCCGCTCTGGACCTGCTTCAGCACCTCGGAGAAGGCGAACACCCCGAGGATCACCGGGATGAAGTCGATGCCACTCGCGAGGTAGTTGCTCCCGAAGGTGAAGCGGGCCGTCCCCGTGAGCGGGTCGAACCCGAACACGCCGAGGAACAGCCCGAACGACATCATCATCGTCGCCTTCGTCACGTTGCCGGCACCGATGGTCGAAACCAGTCCCAGGCCGAGCAGGATGACGGCGAAGAACTCGGGGTCCGAGAGCTGGATCGCGAACTCGGCGAGCGTGGGCGAGAAGAGGATCAGGATGACCGTCCCCACGATGCCGCCGAACGCGGAGGCGAACACCGCGGTGCTGATCGCTTCCCGCAACTGCCCGTTCTGGTTCATCGGGTAGCCGTCGAGGGTCGTCATGATCGCCTCGGGCGCGCCGGGCACCTTGAACAGGATGGCGCTGATCGACCCCGCGTACACCGCGCCCGCGTAGATGACCGCGAGCATCATGATCCCCGAGACCGGGTTCAACGCGTAGGTCACCGGGATCATCAGGACCACCGTCATCGTCCCGTTCATGCCCGGAATCGCCCCGCTCAGCATGCCCAGGGTGATCGCCACCATGAACAGGAGCATGTTGAACGGGGTGAGGATGTTCCCGAACCCGGCGGCGAGATTCTCGATTACCATTACTTGTCGTACTCCCGCCCCCGGCGACGCGAGGCGTCACGGCCGTGTACCGATGGCCGTGGCTCGCGAACCGACCGGGAGCGTTCGATTTCCGTCGTGGTGTGCTTGTGACTCATTGTGTCTGTCTCCGTTGACAGGTTCCGAAAACGCCGGTGGGCAGGCGATACGGATGGAGGGAAGCCAGGCCGTTACGCGTCGTACAACTCGACGACCTGGTTGTACAGCTCGACCTCTTGGGTCAGGGTCTCCTCGAAGCCGTCCGGACCCTGGAAGCCGTCACGCAGGTAGAGGAGCGTCTCCTGCTCGAGCTCCTGGTAGGCGTCGCTTTGCATGGCCTCCTCGATCAGGTCGGCCCAGAACTGCTTGGCCGCGTCGTCCGTGCCCGAGCGCACGTTGAAGCCACGCGAGACGCCGTAGGTGACGTCCCAGCCCTTCTCGCCCGCGGCGGCGACGTCCGGGAACTCGTCGAGGCGCTCCTCGACGCCGACCAGCACGAGGTTGATGTCGCCCGCCTCGTACTGCTCTTGCAGTTCCTGGATCTCGCCGAACGCGGCGTCAGTCTCGCCGGAGATGACGTCGGTCCGCATCCGACCCGCGTCCTGGTAGGTCGTGATGTTGGTGTTGTCGAGGATGCCAGCCGCATCGGCCCACAGCACGGAGAACGCCGCGCCGGTGATGCCACCGACCGCGCCGATGGACACCGTGTTGCCGTTGTTGGCCTTCTCGACGATGGAGTCGATGCTGTCGTGTTCCGCGCCGTCGCGGCCGCTGGTGTAGATCCAGGACGTGTCGTTCTGGACCCGGCAGACGAAGCCCCAGTCGTCGAGGGTGAAGTCGGCCTGTCCCGTCGCGATGTGCGGCGAGATGGAGTTCGTGCTCGGGAAGAGCGTGTAGCCGTCCGCCGGCTGGTTCAGGACGCGCTGTGCGGCGTTCAGACCGCCCGCACCCGTGATGTTCTCGAAGGTGAAGGAGGCGTTGATGCCGTTCTCGGACATGATCTCCTCGGCCGGGTTGAGGACACCGCGGGACATCGTGTCGGTCCCACCACCGGCACCCCACGGGATGATGACGCGGACGTTGCGGTCCGGCCGCCACGAGGAGTCGGTGAAGCCGACGCTGTCGCCGCCGTCGCCGCCGTCGCCGCCGTCGCCGCCGTCGCCGCCGTCGCCGCCGTCGCCCCCGCCGCCCCCGCCGGAACAACCGGCGAGACCGACGATACCTGCTGTACCTGCTGCCTTCAGCATCTGCCGTCTGTCCAGATCGTTAGGTCGCATAGACATCAGTACACACCGAGGAGGGTGTCATAGAACTCTTCTCACACCGTGATGATTGTGCTTCCCGGATTGTCTCCGCGTTCGTAGTTGGTGATTGCGACGACGAGGCGCAGACACAACGCGAGGAACACCTGCGCTCGTGCATGGACGCGGCCTCGGGCGTGCGTTCGCCCGAGGCCGCAGCCCTTGACTGATTCGTTGGTTCGTTCGACGCCACTCCGGCGGTTGTACGTCTCGTCTAGCGTTGATTGCTTCAGCTGAACGTCGTTGCTGTGTTTTTCAATGCGGTCTTCTACCCTGTACTCGATATCTTTCGGGTCGTCGGTGTTTCGTGGATTGTACGGAGCGACTGGCACGACCCCTGCGGCCAGCAGGTGGTCGTGCCAGTCGAGCGTGTCGTAGGCACTGTCTCCAAGCATCCACATCGGTTTCCCGACGGCGAGCGCGTCACGCGTGACGCGCATCGCCGTCTCTTCTGGTGCTTGTTTGCTCTCGGTGAACTCGGCTGCAATCGGGATCTTTTGCCCGGTTGAGACGATCGTGCAGCCGTAGCCGTAGTAGTACTCGTCATCGGTTGGATCATAGCACTTCGATGCGTCTGGATCGGCGGGCATCGCTCTCACGTCGGTTGAATCGATAGAATACGTCAAGTCGAGCAGGCCCCGCAAGGCGGCCTGCTCGACGAGATGGTCGAAGACCCGGTCAACAACGTGCTCAAGATCAGTGAGGAATCGATCGACCGCGTCTCTCGACGGCGGTCGATCGAAGCTACAGCTGAGCCAGACAACGGTGTTGTTCAGTTCTCGTGCAACCGGACGGATACCGTAGATGTTCTTGTAATAGCAATGGAGAAAGCCACGCATCATCTCGGGCGGCTCAAGATCTCGTGTTCGCCCCGTCTCCGCCGGGGCGAACACGTCGAACCCTTCAAGAAACTCGAAGGAGAGGTGCTCGAACAACGCCAACGTCTCCGTTTCCACGGCATTGAAGAACGATTCTACCGAAGGATCATCTTGCAGGGTCGCTGAACTCATTCCACCTCAGCGTTCACCCTGCTCTTTGGTATGCGAACTGTTCTATGACACCCTCACCGAGTGGTATTATAAATAATTTATCTTGCGGTATATGGCCGGATGAATGTGTACAGTTGACAATGATCAAAACAATTATATCGTATTTTTTTACCCTAAACGTGCCCGTATGATAGGTGTAAATATCGAAAAATGGACGTATTGCAGATTCGAAAGTGGAGAGGAATCGGGGGATGTACCGCTGACGGGCGGAGTCGGAATCGAGTTCGTGGGGAGTAGACCGGCGTCGATCACACCACGCGGCGACCGCTCAGCCGCCGTCCGCTCTGGTCCCGTCGGCCTCGGGGGTCGCGTAGGTGCGCCGGAGGTACTCGACGACCGAGTCGACGGTGTCGGAGTCGTAGGTCCAGAACCCGTAGAACGACCCGGGTTGGCGCTCCTCGGCCAGCAACGCGCATTTCGTCTCCTCGACGCCGCCGCCGTCGTAGGCGACGAACCACGTGTCGTGGACTTCGGTCGCCGTCGAGAGGTGGAGGGTCGGTCCCGTTGGACGATGGATCGCCTCCTCGTCGGGGTGTGCGTAGACGTAGACGTCGAGACCGCCACGCTCCGCGAGGTGGTCGTACACGTCGGCTTGGGACGCAAAGCGGGAGTAGGTCTGGAACCCGGCGTGGAGTTCGCCGGACGCTCCCCGCCAGGCGCGGTCCTCGATCTCCTTCGAGGCCGCGACCATCCGCTCCGTGTCGTACGAGGTGAACAGCGTCTCGTCGAGTTCGTCGAGGACGGGATCGTACGTCTCGCGGGTGAAGTCGGGTTCGACCCCGCGGTTCGTGGCGAGGACGTCGCTCACGTCGATGGCCGTGAGGAAGTCGTCCCCGTGGCTCAACACGGCGTAGTTCCGGGGGCCGGCAGCGTGTTCCGCCTCCCGGATGTCGAGGTTCCGGTCGGCGAAGTGCTCGCGGAGCGTCGCCGTCACGCCCGCCTCCGGGTTGAACACCGTCAGCGTCTTCTTCTCGTCTTCGACCGCGGCGATGAACTCGAACAGCCCCATTCGGGCGTGTAGACGGGCGGCCGCTATTTGTGCTTTTATGCCGTCACGGTGATCTGCCGCCCCGACACGCCCCTTTTGTGCGACCACGGCGTACGCCCGACGACCGATGACCGTCACCACGCTCCACCGACCCGCCCACCGGGACGCCCTGACCCACCTCGACGACGCGTTCCAGCGGGGCGACCTGATCACGGTGTTCGGTCGCTGTTCGGTCGAGTACGACGGGCGGGCGGCGAGCAGCCTCGGTCCCGGGGACCGGCTCCTCGTGCTCAAACCCGACGGGTCGGCACTCGTCCACACCGACGAGGGGCGCACGCCGGTGAACTGGCAACCGCCGGGCTGTGACCACTTCGCCAGCGTCCGCGACGGGCGACTTCGCGTGCGGAGCGTGCGGCGGTCGCCCGAGGAACTCCTCGACGTGCGCTTCGACCGTGTCCACCACCTCGTGACCTACGACGTGACCGACCCCGGCGACTTGGACCTGCGGGGGAGCGAGGCGGACCTCAAAGAGCACGTCCTCGCCCACCCGGACCGGATCGAACCGGGGTTCGAACCGCTGGCGACCGAGCGCGAGACGGCGGCCGGGCCGATGGACGTCTTCGGCGAGGACGCCGACGGGCGCCCCGTCGTCGTCGAACTGAAGCGACGGCGGGTCGGGCCGGACGCGGTGGGGCAGCTCCGGCGGTACGTCGACGCCCTGGGTCGGGAGCTCGGCGACGACGAGGTCCGGGGGGTGCTGGTCGCCCCGTCGGTCACCGACCGCGCGGCGACGCTTCTGGACCGCGAGGGGCTCGAATTCGCACCACTCGACCCCGAGACCGGACGGCCGCCCGACGACGGGGCGTGAGACGGGGCGTCAACTCTGCACCATCCCCCGCGTTTAACACGGCTCTGGGCGGAACGTTGGACGGATGGATCTACACCACCGGACGATTCGACAGGACGTTCGCGAACTCGGCGAACTCCTCGGCGACGTACTGGAGGCACAGTCCTCGACGGCGGCGTTCGAGACCGTCGAGGGGCTGCGCGAGGCGGCCATCGACTACCGCGACGGGACGGCCGACTCGCGGGACGACCTCCACGCGACCCTCGACGGCCTCGACGCCGACCTCGAGGGCGCGACTGCGCGGGCGTTCACCGCGTACTTCGAACTCATCAACCTCGCGGAGGAACGCGAGCGGGTCCGCGACATTCGGCGCGACGCCCAGGAGGGGCGACTCGACGACAGTCAGACGGCGACGGTCGACTCGCTTGTCGACTCCGACGCCGACGCCGAGACGGTGCAGCGAGTGCTCGACGACGTCCTCATCGAACCGACGTTCACCGCCCACCCGACCGAGGCGCGCCGGAAGACGATCAAAGCGAAGCTCCGGACGATCACGACGCTCCTCGAATCCCTCGACGAACGCCGGTTGACCGACGCCGAGCGCCGGCGGGCGTGGGGGCAACTGGAGGCGGAGACGACGGGACTGTGGCAGACCCCACAGGTACGGGACCGGGCGCCCGAACCCGAGGACGAGGCCCGCAACGTCCAGTGGTACCTCGAGAACACGCTGTTCGACGTGGTCGGTGACGTCTACGCCAACTTGGAGGAGACCCTCGCCAACACCTACCCCTCCGTCGACGTGCCGAAACTGTTCGAGTTCCGCTCGTGGGCGGGGAGCGACCGCGACGGCAACCCGGCCGTGACCGTCGACGTGACGAGCGACACCTTGGAGCGCCAGCGGTCGGTCGTCCTCTCGAAGTACCGCGACGAACTGAAACGGCTCTCGGGCATCCTCAGTCAGGACGCCGCGTGGATCACGCCCGGCGAGCGGTTCGAGAGGGCCCTGCTCGACGACCGGGAGCGCCTCCCGGACGTGGCGAGCGAGGCCGAGGAGCGGTATCCCCACGAGTTCTACCGACAGAAACTCCGCTTGATGCGCGAGCGACTCGAACGGGTCGGCGACGTCCGCCCCGGAGGGTACGACGACGCCGACGAACTGCTCGACGACCTCGAGGCCATCGACGAGAGCCTGCGCCTCAACGACGCCGAGTCCATCGCGGACACCTACGTCGCGCCGTTGCTCCGGAAAGTCGACACGTTCGGCTTCGCGCTCGCCAGCCTCGACCTCCGCGACCACCGGGAGAACCACACCGAGGCGGTCGGCGAGTTGCTGGAGGCCCAAGGTGTCGCGTACCGCGACCGAGACGAGGCCGGGCGGGTCGAGGTCCTCACCGACGCCATCCTGCAGGACGCGCCGGTCGTCGACCTGTCCGACCCGGGCGACGTGGGCGAGACGACCGCCCGGGTGTGTGCACGCTTCGAGGCCCTCCGGGAGTGGCAACGGGAGTACGGCGCCGACGCCATCGACACCTACTGCATCAGCATGACCGAGGAGCCCAGCCACGTCCTCGAGGTGCTCTTCCTGGCCGACCAGGTCGACGTCGTCGACCTCCCGGAGTACAGCGGCCTCGACGTGGTCCCCCTGCTCGAGACCGAGAGCGCCCTCGACGGCGCGCACCGCATCATGGGGACGCTGTTCGAGAACGAGGCGTACGCGGCGGCGCTCGACTGCCGGGACACCACTCAGGAGATCATGCTGGGGTACTCCGACTCGAACAAGGAGAACGGCTTTCTCGCCGCCAACTGGGACCTCTACCGCAATCAGCGCCGCCTCGCCCGCATCACCGACGAGTTCGACGTGCAGATGCGTCTGTTCCACGGCCGTGGCGGGTCCATCTCGCGGGGCGGCGGTCCGATGCACGAGGCGATGCTCGCTCTCCCCATCGAGACGGTCACCGGCGAGATCAAGTTCACCGAACAGGGGGAGGCCATCGCGGAGAAGTACGGCAACCCCCGAATCGCCGAGCGCAACCTCGAACGCATGCTCGACGCGCAGATGCGCGCGCGCCACCAGTCGATGGTCGGTCCGGTCAAGGAGACGCCCGACGCCTGGACCGAGGCGATGGAGACGATGGCGACCGCGGCCCGCGAGGAGTACCGCGACCTGCTCGCCGCCGAGGGGTTCATCCCCTTCTTCGAGACGGCGACGCCGATCACCGTCATCGAGGATCTCAACCTGGGGTCGCGCCCGGCCTCGCGCTCCGACGAGCGGAGCGTCGAGGACCTCCGCGCCATCCCGTGGGTGTTCTCGTGGACGCAGTCGCGGTGCATCCTCCCCGGGTGGTACGGGGTGGCGACCGGGGTCGACGCCTACCTCGACGACGGCGGGTCGATCGACACCCTCCGGACGATGTACGAGCGGTGGCCCTTCTTCCGGACCACCCTCGACAACGCGGCACAGGCGATGGCGCGGACGGACATGGAGGTCGCCGAGGCGTACGCCGCCCTCGCGCCCGCCGACCTCCGCGACCGCTTCGTCCCACGGCTCCGTGACGAACACGACCGCGGCGTCGAGGCCGTCCTCGCGATCACGGAGCGTGACGGCCTCCTCCGGCGCGACTGGTTCCGGGAGAGCCTCGACCGGCGCAACCCCTACGTCGACCCGCTACACTTCCTGCAGATACGGTTGCTGGGCCGCGACGATCGGACGCCCTCCGAGGAGCGGACCCTCCGCCTGACGGTCAAGGGGATCGCGGCGGGGATGAAGAACACGGGGTGACGCAGCCACCGAGACGGCCGACCTCGGTCCGCTGACCCCGCAGTACGGCATCGAAGGGTTTATTCACCGCCTCGGCTTCGGCTTTGACAAGTAACCATGTCCGACAAACCCGCCTCCATGTACCGGGAGATCGACAAGCCATCGTACACGCGACGCGAGTACATCACGGGCATCCCGGGGTCGAAGATCGCACAGCACAACATGGGTAACCTCCAGACCGGGCCCGAGGACTACCCCGTCCACATCAGCCTCGAAGTCGAGGAGGAGTGCCAGCTCCGCCACGGCGCGCTCGAAGCCTCGCGCCTGTCGGCCAACCGCCGCCTCCTGAAGGAGGTCGGGCAGGAGAACTACAAGATGGTGCTCCGGAAGTTCCCCCACGAGGTCATCCGGGAGAACAAGCAGGCCACGGGGGCGGGCGCGGACCGCGTCTCCGACGGGATGCGGCAGGCGTTCGGCAAGCCGGTCGGGACGGCCGCCCGCATCGACGCCGACGAGACGATCTTCACCTGCTACTGCGATCCCGAGGACGCCGACACGGTCAAGGACGCCTTCCGCCGTTCGTACAACAAGATTTCGCCGCCGTGCCGCGTCGTCGTCGAACGGGGCGAACAGTTGCTGGTCGCGTAGCGACCCTCGGCATCGACGCCGCGGGATAGCGGCGACGTCGAGTCGCGGTGCTGCCGTCGGACGCGGCGTCTGCGAGGTCGGTCCGAGCGGAAGGCTTTTTTCTCGACGTGATGCATCGGTCGAGCATGGCAAAGCCCTCCACGTTCGGCTCGGGGCCCACCCCCTACGACATCTCCACGGTCGAGCTCGACGACGACCGCTACGAGGTCAAGCAGTCGGCGATCCGAAACAAGTACGTCGTCCGCGACAGCGCCGGTGACGTCGTCCTCCGCGGGAAGCAGAAACTGTTCAAGATGAAAGAGGAGTTCCCGTTCGTCACCGGCGACGGCGAGGACGCGTTCACGGTGAAGGCGGGCGGCGTCTTGGACATCGCGGGGAACTACGCCATCACGGACGCGGGCACCGGCGAGGAGGTCGTCGTCCTCGACGAGGACTTCTCGCTGTTCGTGGAGAACTGGACGATCCGGGACCCCGAGACGGGGGAAGCGCTTGCGACCATCCGTTCGAAGAACAAACTCCTCTCGGCGCTCCGGCATCTCGTCTCCGTCGCGAACCTCGTTCCGAACAAGTACGAGATATTCGACGGGAACGGCGATCACGTTGGCGACATCGAGGGGCAGTTCTCGCTTCGGGACACCTACACGGTCAGCATCGACGACGCCAGTAACGTCCCGAAGGAGGCGGTGGTCGCCGCCGCGTGCATCCTCGACGCCCTCGAAAACCAGTAGCCCCGTCCCCGTCGACCGAACGTACAAACCGCCGCCGTTCGTACGGTGGGTATGGCATCACTCGCCGACGAACCCTGCGAGGCGTGTACGAGCGACGACGACCCGCTGACCGCCGACGAGTACGAGACGTACCTCGGTGATCTCCGCGAGGACTGGGAGGTCGTCGACGATCACCACCTGCGGGCCGACTACGAGTTCGAGGACTTCCGTGACGCTTTGGAGTTCACCTACGAGATCGGCGAACTCGCCGAGGAGGAGTGGCACCACCCCGACATCGCGCTCGCGTGGGGGGAGGTTCAGGTGGAGATGTGGACCCACAAGATCGACGGCCTCCACAAGACCGACTTCGTGATGGCCGCGCGGATGGATCGCATCTACGAGGCGTACGATCCGGAGGCGTAGACGGACGTCGCCCACGCGCCAAGCCAAGCCCTTATGCGTCCGACGACACAGAATCCGGCATGGCAATCACTGCTGGCGACGCGGTCACCATCGCGTACACCGGTCGCCTCGACGACGGAACTGTCTTCGACACCACCGACGAGTCGGTCGCCGAGGCGGAGGGACTCCTCGAACAACAGCCCGAACGCGAGTTCGAGCCGCTGACGGTCGAAGTCGGCGAGGGAAACCTCATCGAGGGGCTGGAAGAGGGGCTGCTCGGCCTCGAAGCCGGCGCGTCCGAGACGGTCACGGTTCCCCCCGAGGAGGCCTACGGCGAAGCCGCGGGCGACCAAACACGGGAGTTCGACGCCGAGGAGTTCGAGGAGATGATCGGGCAGGAACCCGCCGAGGGAATGCAGGTGCAGGCCCAGGGCGGCGCGGTCGGCACCGTCGTCGGTATCGAGGGCGACACCGTTCACGTCGACTTCGAACATCCGTTGGCGGGCGAGACGCTGACGTTCGACATCGACGTGCTGGACGTCGAGTGAGGCCGACCCACCGTGGCGTTGATAGGCGTCCCCGTCCTCGGTTCGTGGCGTGAGCGAGACGCCGACCATCCACACGCTCGACGACGCGACGGTCCGCCGAATCGCCGCCGGCGAGGTGGTCGAGCGCCCCGCCAGCGTCGTGAAGGAACTCCTCGAGAACAGCCTCGACGCGGACGCCTCGCGCGTGACCGTCGCCGTCGACGGCGGCGGGATCGAGGGGATCCGCGTCCGCGACGACGGCGTGGGGATGACGGCCGCGGATCTGGACCGCGCGGTCGAGGAACACACGACGAGCAAGATAGACGACGCCGACGACTTGGAAGCCGTGGGGAGCCTGGGTTTTCGGGGCGAGGCGCTCCACACCATCGGTGCGGTGTCGCGGCTGACGATCCGCTCTCGACCGCGTGATGGCGGTCCGGGTCACGAACTCGCCGTCGAGGGCGGCGACGCCGGCGACGTCGAACCCTCGGGCTGTCCACCCGGGACGGTCGTCGAGGTGGAGGATCTGTTCTACAACACGCCGGCCCGGAAGAAGTTTCTCAAGACGGAATCGACGGAGTTCGACCACGTCAACCGCGTGGTCACGCAGTACGCCCTCGCCAACCCGGACGTGGCGACGACGCTCGAACACGACGGCCGCGAGGTGTTCGCCACCGAGGGGTCGGGCGCCCTCGAATCGGCCGTCCTCGCGGTCTACGGCCGAGAAGTGGCGTCGTCGATGGTCGAGGTGGGAGAGAGCGGAGCCGCGGCCGACGACCCCGTCGACGCGGTGTCGGGACTGGTGAGCCACCCCGAAACGACACGGGCCGGGCGGGAGTACCTCTCGACGTTCGTCAACGGTCGCTACGTCACCGCCGGGGTCCTCCGCGAGGCGGTCCTCGACGCCTACGGCGACCAACTCGCGCCGGACCGCTACCCCTTCGCCGTCCTCTTCGTCGAGGTGCCGCCCGACGCCGTCGACGTGAACGTCCACCCCCGGAAGATGGAGGTCCGCTTCGACCGGGAGGAGGACGTCGCCGACGCCGTTCGCCAGGCGGTCCGGTCGGCGCTCTTGGAGCACGGACTCGTCCGGTCGGGCGCCCCCCGCGGGCGGTCCGCGCCCGCCGAGACGGCGATCAGTCCCGAGTCACCCCAGCGGGAGGTCGCGGGGGGCGAGGCGGTCGACGCCGCCGACGACGGGAGTAGAGACGGTGCGGACGACGGGCCCGTGGGGGGGGACGACGACACGTCCGCGACGCCGACGGACTCACGGACGCGCGAGCCGACACTCGACGAGGCGACGGCGGGACGGGAGACATCGGCCGGATCGGGAGCGACGACGGGGACCGGATCGGCACGCGACGACCCGGCGGGCGGGGGGCCGTCCGTCGGCGACGACGGCGGCGACGCCGAACGTGGCGTCGCGGCCGACGAGACTCGGACGCCCGGGTCGGAGGCACACGGGGACCGCTGGGGCGTCGTCGCGCCGAGCGACCAGCGGACGCTCGACGGCGAGTCGGCCGCGACCGACCGCGAGTTCGACCGCCTGCCCGCGATGCGTGTGCTCGGACAGTACGACGAGACGTACCTCGTCGCCGAAACCGACGAGGGGTTGGTCCTGATCGACCAGCACGCGGCGGACGAGCGGATCAACTACGAGCGCTTGCGCGCGGAGACGAGCGCCGGGACGCCGACCCAGGCGCTGGCCGAACCGGTCGAACTCGAACTCACGGCGCGGGAAGCGGAACTGTTCGACCGCTTTCGCGACGCGCTGGCGGAACTGGGCTTTCACGCCGACCGCGCCGGCGACCGGACCGTCGAGGTGCGGACGGTGCCGACGGCACTTGACACCGCGCTCGACCCGTCGCTCCTCCGCGACGCGCTGACGGGATTCCCCGACGGGACGGACGGCGAGACGGTCGACGCGGTGGCCGACGCCCTGCTCGCGGACCTGGCGTGTTACCCCTCGATCACGGGGAACACGTCGCTCACGGAGGGGTCGGTCGTCGACCTGCTCTCCGCGCTCGACGACTGCGAGAACCCGTGGGCGTGTCCCCACGGCCGCCCGGTCGTCGTCGCGTTCGACCACGGGGAGATCACCGACCGATTCGAGCGGGACTACCCGGGACACGCCGGTCGGCGACGCGAGTGAGGACGCACCTTTTTGCCTCGACCGGACGAACGAGACCCGTGACCGATCTCGTAACCGCCGGCGAAGCGGCCCTACGGTTCTCGCCGCCACAGGGCGAACGCATCGAAACCGCGAGTGACTTCGCGGCCCACGTCGGCGGCCCGGAGAGCAACGTCGCCGTCGCTGCGGCGACCCTCGGATTGGACGCCGCGTGGCTGTCGAAACTCCCGGACTCCGCGCTCGGACGGCGGATCGTCGGCGACCTGCGCCGGGGCGGGGTCCGGACCGGCGTGGTGTGGGCCGAGACCGGGCGGGCGTCGACGGCCTTCGTCGAACGCAGCGGGCGGGGGAACGGGACGGTCGTCGCGGACCGCGACGACGCGGTCGTCACCACGATGACGCCCGACGACCTGCCACTGGGCGTGGTTCGCGAGGCCGAGACGCTGTTCGTCAGCGGAGCGACGCCGGCCCGATCGGAGACGTTACTGGAGACGACGGCGGCGCTTCTGGAGGTGGCGACGGAAGCCGGCACGACGTGTGCGTTCGATACGCGGTTCGAGGCGACGGGCCTCGATCCGGACACGGCCCGGGAACTGTACGACCGCCTCCTCGACGCCGTCGACGTGTTGTTCGTCGACGAGGCGGACGCCGAGGCGGTGTTCGACCTCGACGGCGAGGTGGTGCCGGCGGCCCACAGTCTCCGGACGCGGTACGACTGCCAGGCGGTTGTCGTCACACGCGAGGGCCGAGGTCCCGCGATCGGTCTGCAGGGTGAGGAGATCTACGAGGTCCCGGCGTTCGAGACGGAGACGCGCGATCCGTCCGGGACTCACGACGCCTTCGTCGGAGGGGTGCTCTCCGGGAGACACCGCGGCGGCGGGATGAAGGAGGCGCTGACCGAAGGGGCGGCGACGGCGGCGCTCAAGCGGACGGTCGTCGGCGACGTCGTCGTCGGCTCCCGGGCGGACGTCGAAGCGATTCGGGACGGCTGAAAGGAGTGGAATGGGCCGAAAGGGAGGTAGTCCGGTGTCGCCCAACCGGGGCGACCGGACGACACCGAACGGAAACGTCGGTTGGGGAGACGTCGCGGGGACCGACGCCATCGGAACGGGGAGTCCGGACGGCGTCGGCGTTCGGAGCGAGGAGCGGGGGAAACATAAATCTACCAATGAGTCAGATTCGTATTTCAGTCACCCGCAGGGGGGTCAGTTGCGCCGGTTCCGGTCGTCGAGGTGCCGCGGTCCCACACCACCTCGAACCCGATCCGGCGACCCTGCTGCGTCATCGTCATCCCGACGAGTTCGAGGCTGGCGGTCGCTCCGCCGAGGGTGGTCGTGATGTACGTCCGTGCGGCCTGCTGAGCGGCCGGTGCCGTCGCCATCTCACCGACGGCTTCGACGGTCGGTGGCAAAATCTCGTTTCGCGGGGAGGCCGGCCGCGGCACTCGGTCTACCGCGCCGAGCGGAGCGAGGCGCGGTTGCACTACTGGCGAACGGAGTGAGCCAGCAGGAGTGTTTCCCCACGTCTTTGCAAAGAGTGGTTCCCGCAGCGAGCCGACGGCTCGCGAGGAAACCCGACGCGGCGAAAAGTGGGAGCAATGCCGCCTCCCCGATTTGAACTCGCCGAGACGGTCCGGGGTGCTCGCTTCGCTGCGCTCCCGGGCTGCGACTCGTCTGCTCAAATCGGGTCGGCGTCGTTTTCTCGACGGTTCGCTACGCTCACCGTCTCGAAATATGCCGCCTCCCCGATTTGAACGGGGGACAGCTCGATCTTCAGTCGAGTGCTCTCCCAGTCTGAGCTAAGGCGGCGCAGTTCCGACCAGGGGGAAAGCGGGCAAAAGGATTTCGAAACACGGCGACCCCGTGCCGACACACCGGGCGTCGCCTACGATCCGAGGAGGTCGTCGACCAGCGCCTCGGGATCGAACGGGTCGAGGTCGTCGTATCCCTGTCCGGTACCGAGGAAGAGGACGGGCTTGCCGGTGACGTAGGCCACCGAGATGGCCGCACCACCCTGCGAGTCGGCATCGGCCTTGGTCAACACCGCACCGTCGATTTCGGCGGCGTCGTCGAACTGCTGGGCGCGCTCGACGGCGTCCTGTCCGGCGACGGCTTCGTCGACGAACAGCGTGAGGTCGGGGTCGACCACGCGGTCGATCTTCTCCAGTTGGGCCATCAGGTCGCTTGAGGTGTGGAGGCGACCGGCGGTGTCGCCGAGCACCACGTCGACGTCGTTTGCCTCGGCGTACTCGACGCCGTCGTAGACGACGGCGGCGGGGTCGCCCCCCTGTTCGTGGGCGATCAGGCGCTTTCCCAGCGCCTCGGCGTGTTCGCGGATCTGCTCGTTCGCGCCCGCGCGATAGGTGTCGCCGTTGGCGAGCACCGAGGAGTACCCCCGCTCGTCGAGGTAGCGCGCCATCTTGGCGATGGTCGTGGTCTTGCCGACGCCGTTGACGCCGGTGAAGACGATGGTGACCGGCTTCTCGGCCGTGGCGATGCGCTCCTCGAAGTCGAACTGGCCGACGCTGATGACAGAGAGGAGGGCGTCCCGGAGGGCGTCCTCGACGAGGTCGCCCGTGCTCGCCATCTGGGATTTGGTCTCGCCGATCAGGTTCGAGCGAAGGTCGTCGAGGATGGCCTCGGCAACTCCCATCTCCACGTCGCTCTCGAGCAACGCCATCTCGAGGTTCCAGAGGGGGTCCTCCAGATCCTCCTCCTCGAGGACGACCTTGCCGGTGGCGAAGGCCTTCGCGCGCTGGAGGCGACCGGGGCCGTCGTCGGCGTCGTCGCCCTCCGGATCGGCGGTCGGAGCCGGTGACTCGTTGGGAGCGTCCTCGGAGGGTGCGTCGGCGTCGGCCTCTCCCTCCGCGTCCTCGACCTCTCCCTCCGCGTCGGCGGCCTCCTCCTCGACGTCGCTCCGGAAGCTGTCCAGCTTGTCCTTCAGTCCGTCGAACATCGCCGCTACTCGTCGTTACCCTGCTGTTGTTGCATCTGCTGCATCTGCTGTTGTTGCATCTGCTGTTGCATCTGCTGGGCCTGCTCCTCGAGTTCGGCGCTCTCGGACTCGAGTTCGTCGATTTCCGCTTGGACGTCGTCGATCCGGTCGTCGAGGATGTCGCGCTTGCGTTCGAGGGCCTCGACCGCGTCGCCCTGGTTCTGTTCGGCCGCGTAGCCGCCGCCCAGGTCGACGATCACCTCGTCGATGTCCTGCACTTCGGCCCGGAGGTACGCGCCGCCGCCGAGGGGCACCTGCACCGTCGATCCGCTGTCGAGCGTCTCGATCGCCTCGACCGCCTCGTCGATGTCGCTCTGTCGATCGCGGAGATCCTGAATCTCGTCTTCCAGCTCGGTGATCTCCTCGTCGATGGCCTCGATCTCCTGGGAGAGCTGCTGAAGTTGCTGCTGACCGCCACCCATCATTCCGCGGTCACCTCCGCGATGTCGACCTGCGTGCGCTTGAGACCGTGCTCGCTCCCGAGTTGGGAGAGGACGTGCTCGCGCGCGACGTTCTCGTTGGGGGCGTCGATCGCCTTCTCGAAGTCCCGGTGGCCGATACGGTCCTGAAAGCGTCCGCTGACGACGAACTGACTCATGTACTTTAGCGACGAGAGGAAGCGGGAAGTATCTTCCTACTGCGGGTCGATGTAGCCGAGCGTCTCCTCGATGCGGCCAAGCTCCGGCCCGGTGGTGTCCGGGCCGACGACGTAGCCGGTGTCGTTGGCGACGAGGCCGGAGCCGACCAGCGGCGCGCCGTAATTGATGGTGCCGATGTCGGCCCGCACGTCGAGGGTCTCCTCGACGGCCTCCAGTTCCGGCTCGCGGGATTTCGGGTGACAGAGGACGCCTTCGTTGGTCGCGACGGCCGCAGTACCGACCGTGTGGACGTCGGCGAGGCCACCGCGTTCGACGGGGACGTCGAGCGCCGAGCCGACCGTCTGGACGGCCTCGCGGTCGAGGTCCGGGTGGACGTACGCGCCGTAGTCGTTGGCGAGGACGACGTTACCGGCGGCGTTGATGCGACCGGGAAGCTCCGTCACCTCGCGGCCGGTCGCCTCCTCGATGGTCGATATCTCGCGGTCGGTCACCCGACTCGAAACCAGGAGCCCCTCCTCGTTGCCCGCCGTGAGCGCACCGACCGTACCGGAGCCACCGACGGTGGTCGTCACTGGCTCGACGTCGAGTTCCGCCGCGATGTCCGCGACGGTGTCGGCGTCGGCGTCGGGGCGCACGAGCAGGTGGTCGTTCGTCGTCCGGGCGAAGACGCCGACGTACGACGATCCGGCGAAGGAGGCGCGTAACACGCTAGTCGGCGAGTTCGGCTTCGACGATCGGTTCGCCGTCCTCGACGAAGCGGGCGGCGCGAACCCGAAGCTTGCTCGGCGGGTTGTTCCGACCCTGCTCCCAGATAGCCTCGTTGATGCCCGGATCGAGGCGGACCTCGCTCTCCTCGACGTTGAAGTGTTTCGCGAGGTGCTGGCGGACCTCCTTCATCGCGCGGTCGGCGCGCTCGTTGGACGGAGCGGCCTTCGCGTCGCGGAGCGGGACGGTGACGACGCGCTCCTCGAAGTCGTTGGCGCTCATCTATTCGTCCGTGTCGTTCCGACGCCAGTTGCGTCGCTTGGGGTTGCGCGTGACCTGTCGGTCGGTCTTGAGCATGACCCACGCGGGGACGCGGCTGTTCTGGTTCTCCAGTTTGGCGAGTCGCTTCTTTTTCGCCTTCGATTTCTTGCCCATAGTGCCCTCCACTACCCAGTCGCCGCATAAAATCTTGTTCTTTCGGGCGTCGCGAGGCCGAGCGGTCGCCGGAGGCGTCGGATCGGATCAGGCACCGCCGAACGGGTCCGCGAAGTCGTTCCACGAAGTAGCGGACGAAGTTGCCGTAGGTGCGGTCGCCGGGGTGGTCGGCCACCTATTCGTAGCGGACGGTTCCGTCGGCGTCGACGACGTACGTCGCGGCGACGACACAGACGACTCGAGCGGGTAGGGACGTGATTCGATATATCGTCATATGATTTATCGGGAGGGGATCAGGGGATCACTCGCATCGAATCCGGACCGTGGGCGCTCCACCGCCTGCGGAGCCGAGCCCCGGCGACCTGGGGCGCCACTGCCGACGCTCGAAGGGCCGGCGACGGACCGAGCATCGACACGCCCGGTGCGGACCGAGGATCGGCGACCGAGGCAGTGATAAATTGTATATCGCGATACCGAATTCGGTGCCGCTCATCCGATGTTGCAGCGTTCCCGGCTACCGAGGATACAGCGCGGGTCGAACGTCCGACAAAGTTTACTATGGACCACATCCGAAAGACGGACGAGACGTCGCGAACCGCCGTTCCGAAACAGGAGCCAAAAATGCCGGAACACGATCTGCCGCCCGTCGACCGAACCATCGCCAAACAACTGATAGCGTTCGTTTTGGACACGTCCAGCCTGAGTGAAGAACGGATTGCTGCACTGAACGAGGGGCTGGAACGTTTCCGAGACGAGATGGAAGAGTTAGTTGAGGAATATACAGCCCTCGAGGGTTTAGAGATAGCGGTCGTGTCTTTCGGTGGAAGCGTGACGGTCGAACGGGAGTTCACACCCATCGAAAACTGGACCCCACCGACGCTAACGACGGGGAGTGGTAGTCCCATGGGGGCGGCGATAATGGAGACGTGCAGGATGATAGAAGATCGCAAAGAAGCATACAGAGCCAGCGGCACGGCCTACCACATGCCCGAAGTCTGGCTAGTGACCGGTTCGACCCCGACGGACATGACCGAAGGGGACGAGACGTGGGACCGAGTCACGAGAACGCTGGAAAGGGGAGTGTCCGACGATCACATTCTATTCGTTCCGGCCGGTATCAGTGGGACCGGTTTGGAGGAGTGTGCTCGGCTGTTCCCCGAAACGGGCCTCCCGCTGTTCGAACTCGAGGACCGAGAACGCATGTTTCGGGACTATTTCGAACTCGTTGCCGAGAGCCCTCAGAGGGACTACATCTACACTTCACCGACACAAGGCATCGCCTTCGTCCAACTGATCGAGGACTCCGTGGCACTGTCGGTTGTCGACTAGCTACTCGAGCACACGACCGAGAGGGAGCGAGCGTCGTTCAGAGCGGAACCCGCGCGACGGTGTCGTACTCGGGGCCGTCCGGGGTGAGCGTGCTCTCGGTGAGGCGAATTTCGGTCACGTCGACGCTCCCGACCGTCGGGTCGGCCTCCCGGACGAGTCGCTGGACCGCCCGCTTCCCGCGGGCGTCGTCCATCCGGGCGAGGGTGACGTGTGGGGTGAACTCGTGGTCAGCGGGATCGAACCCGAGTGCCGTCGTCTCCCGTTCGACCGCCTCGTGGAGGCGCGTGAGTTCCGGACCGCCCGCCTCGACGCCCGCCCAGACGACGCTGATGTACGTCATCGAGGGGAAGACGCCGTAACCACCGACCGTGAGTCGGAACGGATCGACGCCGGCGTCGTCGACGGCGGTCGCGAGGGCGCGTTCGACCGCGTCACACCGGTCGGGGTCGACCTCGCCGAGGAACTCGAGGGTGACGTGGGCGTCGGTGGGGTCGACGAGGCGAAGCCCGTCGGCGTCGGGGAGTCGGGCCTGTGCGTCCGCGATCGGGTCGGCCAGTCCGTCGAGGTCGACGCTGACGAACAGTCGCATACCGACCGTCGGATCGCCCGAATCATAAACTGCCGCCCCGCCCGGTGACGCAGGCCTTAACCCACCAGCCGCCCAAGTCGAGAGCATGGAAGACGACCGTCCGCACCGCTTCTCGGAGGGCCAAGGGTTCGACGAGGAGTACGAGGAGTTCTCGCTCGATCCACCGGAACTGTCCGTCGATCCCGGGGAGGTCGACCCCGTCGATTCGCGGGTGTTGACCGACCTGCTCGACGAGCGAGACGTGGGGAGCGACCAGGTCGACGCCGAACAGTTGCTCGACGTCGGTCTCTCCTACATGGGGATCAACCGGTTCGAAGAGGCGACCGAGACGTTCGAACGGGCCGCCGAGTTCGCCGAGGACGACCTGGTGCGACAGGAGGCGTGGGTGAACAAGGGGGCCGCCCACGCCCAACTCGAGGAGTACGACGCCGCCGTCGGCGCCTACGAGGAGGCCCTGTCGATCGACGAGGACTCCGAACACGCCGCCTCGGCGCACACCAACCTCGCGTACGCGCTCTGGGAGTGGGGGCGTACGGAGCAGGCGCTCAACCACGCCGAGCGCGCGGTGGAGGTCGACTCCCGCTTCGCGGAGGGGTGGTACAACCGGGGCTTCTTCCTCGCCGAGCGTGGCCTCTACGAGGATGCGGTGAACGCCCTCGACAACGCCATCCGACTGGGGATGCGCACCGGACCGGTGCTGGAGGAGAAGGCACGGGCGCTGGAGGAACTGGGCCAAGAGGAGGAGGCCGAGCGGACCCAAGAGCGGGCGGCGGAACTCCGCGAGGAGGCCGAGCGCGAACTGATCGAGGAAGGGTAGATGCTGCTCCGGGAGCGCGAGACGCCGGAGGGACTGCTGGTGGCCGTCTGCGACGAGGAGTGTCTCGGTGAGACCTACGAACACGAGGCGGGGTCGCTGACCGTGACCGAGGAGTTCTACGGCGGGAGCGAGGCCGACGCCGACGACGTGGTCGACGCGCTGACCCGCGCGTCGGTCGCGAACCTCGTCGGCGACCGCTGTGTCGGCGTCGCCGTCGGTGCGGGTCTCGTCGACCAAGAACGGATCCTCCACTTGGACGGCACGCGCCACGCCCAACTGCTCTGGCTGTAGCCTACACGATCGATCCTTCGAGTTCCTGCACCTCTGACATCGGCCCGACGTCCACGTAGTGGGTCTCCCCCGAGTCGCCGGTTGGAAGGATACGGATGCGGTAGGACCGGTCGGGATCGACGTCGAAGATGACGGACCCGGTCTTCGAACTGCCGCCGAGCACCGTCGTCGTGGCGATCGATTCGACGTCGATCCGATCGTCGTCGTCGATCTTGGGTGACGCCTCGTCGTCGACGTAGCGAGTTTGCTCCTCGTTGCCGACGATGAACTCGTTTCGCGGGAACGAGATGGCGTCGCTCTGTGGGTTGCTGAGTTCCAACACGACGATCAGGAACGTGCCGTCGGCGGTCGAACTGTTCGCACTGCCGCCGACCTCGTCAGCCCGGAAGAAGTTCGTGATCCGGTAGCCGATTTCGCTCCCGTCGGTGCCGACGGTGAACGACTCGTCGAGAGAGTGTGTCGGCGCGGACGGTTCGGGCGTCGCCGTCGCCGTCGACTCGGGCGTGTCCGTCGCCGTCCCCGTCGGCGTCGCCGTCGAGGTGGGAGTCACCGTCCCCGTCGGCGTCGCCGTCGAGGTGGGAGTCACCGTCCCCGTCGGCGTCGCCGTCGTCGTCCCCGTCGGCGTCGATCCGCCACCGCCACCGCCGCCACACCCCGCGAGCAGCCCCGAAACGATCGTCCCACAGACGGTGAGTACCCTGCGACGTTCCATACGGAACATCTCTCGCGTCCGGATAAAGAATGTGTCGGATAGCCTACCGAACGCGGCGGCGAAACCGAAACCGGTTGACCGAACGACAGGACACCGAAGGGGTGTTATCCGTCCGG
The DNA here is from genome assembly GCF_037201915.1 of Haloplanus sp. CK5-1. Taxonomy (NCBI): domain Archaea; kingdom Methanobacteriati; phylum Methanobacteriota; class Halobacteria; order Halobacteriales; family Haloferacaceae; genus Haloplanus; species Haloplanus salilacus. Next base: position 3,156,837 of record NZ_CP147505.1, read on the forward strand.
GTCGTAGCCGGCGGCAATGGGAGTCCAGGAATCGTATCCGATCGACGTAGAGGCCATCCGGGCCGACTTCCCCATCCTCGACCGGACGGTCGGGGGGGACGTGGAGACGCCCGGAGAGGGTCCCGACGACGACACGCCGCTGTACTATCTCGACAACGCCGCGACGAGTCACACGCCGGACCAAGTGATCGACACCATCGCCGACTACTACCGTGGCTACAACGCCAACGTCCACCGCGGCATCCACCAGTTGAGTCAGGAGGCCTCGGTCGCCTACGAGGAGGCCCACGACACGGTGGCCGACTTCGTCGGAGCCGCGGGACGGGAAGAGGTCGTCTTCACCAAGAACACCACCGAAGCCGAGAACCTCGTCGCCTACGCCTGGGGACTCGCTGAACTCGGCCCCGGCGACGCCGTCGTCCTCAGCGAGATGGAACACCACGCGTCGCTCGTGACGTGGCAACAGATCGCGAAGCGGACCGGCGCGGAGGTGCGGTACATCGCCGTCGACGACGACGGCTACCTCGACATGGATCACGCCGCCGACCTGATCGACGACGACGTCGAGATGGTGTCCGTGGTCCACGTCTCGAACACGCTGGGGACCGTGAATCCGGTCGCCGACCTGGCCGACCTGGCCCACGACCACGACGCCTTGATCTTCGTCGACGGCGCCCAATCCGCGCCGACTCGCCCCGTCGACGTGAAAGCGATGGACGCCGACTTCTTCGCGTTCTCGGGGCACAAGATGTGTGGGCCGACCGGCATCGGCGCGCTCTACGGGAAAGAGGGGATCTTGGAGTCGATGCAGCCGTATCTCTACGGCGGCGACATGATCCGTCGGGTAACTTTCGACGACGCGACGTGGGAGGACCTCCCCTGGAAGTTCGAGGCCGGCACCCCCTCCATCTCGCAGGGCGTCGCCTTCGCCGCCGCGATCGACTACCTCGAAGAGATCGGGATGGAGACGGTCCAGGCCCACGAGGAACTCCTCGCGGAGTACGCCTACGACCGCCTGACGGAGTTCGACGACGTGACGGTCTACGGCCCGCCGGGTGACGACCGGGGCGGCCTCGTCGCGTTCAACGTGGACGGCGTCCACGCCCACGACCTCTCCAGTATCGTCAACGATCACGGCGTCGCCATCCGGGCGGGCGACCACTGCACCCAGCCCCTGCACGACAAGCTCGGGGTCGCCGCCTCCGCGCGGGCCTCCTTCTACGTCTACAACACTCGCGAGGAGATCGACGCCCTGATCGATGCGGTCGCCGAGGCGCGCGAACTGTTCGCGTAGCGCAGGCCGCGCTCTTTTCGCTCACGAGCCGTCGGCTCCACACGTAGCGTCGAAAAAATCGGGGTCGATCGGTCGGGCGATGCGGTGCAGCGACGGGTCGGAGTGGGTGGGCTGTGGCCTACCTCACATCGCGCCGCCCATGCCGCCCATGCCGCCCATACCGCCCATGCCGCCGCCCATGCCGCCGCCGGGGCCGCCGGGGGCGTCGTCGCCGTCGTCGTCGCTGCCGCCGCCCTTGAGGTCGCCGGCCGCGATGACGTCGTCGATGCGGAGGATCATGACGGCCGCCTCGGTGGCGGACTCGATGGCCTGAGTCTTCACGCGGAGGGGTTCGACGACGCCCTCCTCCTCCATGTCGATGATGTCGCCAGTGTAGGCGTCCAGCCCGGCCGAGAGGTCGCCACCGTCGTGCTGGGCACGCAGGTCGACCAGCGAGTCGATGGGGTCGAGACCCGCGTTCTCGGCGAGCGTGCGCGGGATGACGTCGAGCGCCTCGGCGAAGGCCTCGACTGCGAGCTGTTCGCGCCCCCCGACGGAGTCGGCGTAGTCGCGCAGGGCGAGGGCGAGTTCCGCCTCGGGTGCGCCGCCGCCGGGCAGAACCTTCCCGTCCTGGAGCGTCGTGCGGACGACGCCGAGCGAGTCCTCAACGGCTCGCTCGACCTCGTCGACGACGTGTTCGGTCCCGCCGCGGAGGACGAGCGTGACGGACTTGGCGTCGGGGGTGTCCTCGACGAAGATGCGCTCGTCGCCGCCGATGTCCTTCTGGGCGACCGAGCCGGCGAAGCCGAGGTCGTCCTCGGTGATGTCGTCGACGGAACCGACGACCGTCCCGCCCGTCGACCGGGCGAGGCTCGAGAGGTCGCTGTCTTTCGCACGGCGGACGGCGAGGATGCCCTCCTGTGCGAGGTAATGCTGGGCCATGTCGTCGATGCCGCTGCCGACGAAGACGACGTCGGCGCCGACGTCGACCAGCTTGTCGACCATCTCTCGGAGCTGCTTCTCCTCCTGGTCGAGGAACTGCTGGAGCTGGTCGGGGTCGGTGACGTTGACCTCGGCGTCGATCTCGGTCTCCTTGACCTCGAGTTCGCCGTCGATCAGCGCGACGTTGGCGTCCTCGACCGCGTAGGGCATGCTGTCGCTGACGCGTTCCTTGTCGACGATGACGCCCTCGATGAGCTCGGAGTTGCCGATGGAGCCGCCGACGACCTTCTCGATCGAGACGTTGTCGGTGTCGACGGCGCCGTCGTCGTCACGCACGGCGAGCACGGCGTCGACCAGCAGGTCGGCGAGTTCGTCCTTGGCGCTTTCCGCACCCTTGCCGGTCATCGCCGTGGAGGCGATCTTGACGAGCGTCTCGCGGTCGTCCGCGGAGACGTCGATGGCGTTGTCCTCGAGGATCTCCTTGGCCTTCTCCGCGGCCCGGCGGTACCCCTGGGCCAGCGTCGTCGGGTGGATGTCCTGATCGATGAGCTCCTCGGCCTCGTCGAGGAGTTCGCCCGCGATAACGACGGCCGTCGTGGTCCCGTCCCCGACCTCGTCCTCCTGGGTCTCCGAGACCTCGACGATCATGTTCGCCGCGGGGTGGTCGATGTCCATCTCCTTCAGGATCGTGACGCCGTCGTTCGTGACGACGACGCTCCCGCCGGAGTCGACCAGCATCTTGTCCATGCCCTTCGGACCGAGTGTGGTCCGTACGGCCTCCGCGACGGCCTTGCCGGCCGTGATGTTCATCGTCTGGGCGTCCTTGCCCTGCGTGCGCTGGGAGTCCTCGCCGAGAATGATCATCGGCTGTCCTTGCTGCATTCGCTGAGACATAATCAACCTTTGATTGATTGTGATTCTATAAAAATGTTGCGTTCCACGGTGTGCGACATCGTGTCGCAGTCACGCGATTATCGGAATCGGCTGGCGGTAGCTACTCGGGGGAATATCGTTACTCGTTACCGTGGGTCGGGGGACGACGGGGGGTCAGTTCGAGGGCTGGAGGTCGGCGCCGCGGGAGAGTTCGTTGTGCTTGCGCTCGAGGAAGCCGTACACCGCACCGTGGGGCGCACCGTCGAGTAGCATCTCGGCGGCCCGGCGGACGGCTTGGACCTCCTCGGGTCCCCCGATGATGCCGAGGGTGGTGCCGTAGATGACCACCTCGGCCCCGGTGAGTTCTTCCATCAGTTCGCGGGTTCGGCCGTTCTCGCCGATGAGCCGGCCCTTCTGTCGCTGGAGGTCGTTCTTGTTACGGGTGGCGTCCTCGATGTCGATCAGATCGAACATCCGCATCTCGTCGTCGAGGAGGGAGAGCGCCGCGTCCGGCTTGAACCCGCGGCCGATGGCCCGCACGATGTCGGGCGCGACCATCGCGGTGACGGGATCACCCGTGGCGTCGATGGCGACGCTGCCGCTCTCGGAGTCGATGTCGAGGCGGACCTCGGCGCGGTCCTCGATCTCGCGCATGGTCTCGCCGCCCTCGCCGATGAGGACGCCGAGTCGGTCCTGCGGAACCTTCACGTGCTGCATACCGTGCGATACCGGTCGTAGCGGTTTAAGCGTTCGCGCTCGGTCCGGAGCGGCGTCGGCACGGCCGCCGGAACCCCACACGCGTCGCCTCGAACGCCGAGCATACCCGTCCGAGTCCGAGCCCCGAGTCGAGATGCCCGCCCGGATGGATGCCTACACGATCGACGAGTTCGGTGACCCGGACGTGTTCGAGCGGACGGTGCCCGAGATACCGGAGCCCGCCTCCGACGAGATCCGCGTCGACGTCGTCGCCTCCAACGTCAACCCGGTCGATTACAAGGTCCGCCGGGGTGATATCCCCGAGTTCGCGCCCGCCTTCCCGGCGACCCTCCACTGTGACGTGTCCGGCGTCGTCGACGCGACCGGCAACGACGTCGACGCCTTCGAGGTTGGCGACGAGGTGTACGGGATGCCCGGCGGCGTCGGCCGACAGGGCGCACTCGCCGACTGCGTCGTCGGCCACGCGGACACGTTCGCGTCGGCCCCCGAGTCGATCCCGCTCGAAGACAGCGCCGCGCTCCCCGTCGTCGCCCTGACCGCGTGGGAGACGCTCGCCGACAAGGCCACCGTCGACGTCGGCGACGACGTGGTGGTCTACGGCGCGACGGGCGGTGTCGGCCACGTCGGCGTCCAACTGGCCGACTGGTTCGGCGCGACCGTCACCGCGACGGCGTCGAGCGAGGAGAAACGCTCGCTCGCGCGGGACCTGGGGGCCGACGCCACGGTCGACTACACCCGGACCGGCGTCGAATCGTACGTCGACGAACACACGGACGGGACCGGCTTCGACGTGGTGTTCGATCCGGTCGGTGATGACCACCTCGACACGGCGTTCGAGGCGGTTCGCCCCTACGGATCGGTCGTCACGACCGAGCCCAGCGCGGCGGAAGACGTCGACCTCGCGCCGATGCACGCCACCTCGCTGGAACTCGGGGTCGTGCTCGTGATCCATCCGGTGCTTGCCGGTCGGGGGCAGGAGCGGATCGGCGAGGAACTGGAGACCATCGCGACGCTCGTCGACAAAGGGGCGGTCGCCCCACACATCGACGGACGGTACGCGTTCGACGAGGTTGCGGACGCCCACCGCCGCGCCGAGCGCGGCGACTTCGTCGGGAGACTGCTGCTCGTCGACGAGTGACGGCGGTCAGTCGTCGGCCGGTTCGGTCACGAACGCCCGGAGGTCGGCCGGGTCGACGTCGATCCCCTGCCGGGAGAAGAAGGCGGCCACGTTGCGACAGTCCCGGTCCAGGAAGTCGTCGGCGTTGGGGTGGTGGACCGTCGCCGCCTGCCCGAGGTCGATGACGACGAGTTCGCCGTCGTGGATGATGAGGTTGTACTCCGAGAGGTCGCCGTGGACGAGGCCGGCCCGGTAGAGCCGGCGCATGTACTCCCGGACCACCTCGAACGCCGTCTCGGGATTCTCGACGTTCACCTCCGCGAGGCGACGGGCACGCTCCTCGACCAACCCCACGAGTTCCATCACAAGGACGTTGCGCTCGACGGCGATGGGTCGCGGCACCCGGACGCCCGCCGACCGCGCACGCCGCAGGTTGGCGAACTCCTTTTTCGTCCACGCCAGCACCACCTTCTTCTTGTCCGAGCCGATCCCCTCGAACCGCGGGTCACCCTCGAGGTACTCCCGCATCTGCTGGAAGTTCGAGGCGTTGATGCGGTAGATCTTCACCGCCACGTCGCCCGCCTCGCCCAGCGCCTCGTAGACGTTGGCCTCCTTCCCCGTCGAGATGGGGCCGCCGAAGGCCTCGATGTGACCGTCCTGAACGAGTTTGTAGATGGCCGCGAAGGTGGCGTCGTCGAACACCGACTGCTCGACTTTGAACTGGTCGGCGTCCTTCAGGCGCTTGCGGAACTCGGCGAACTCGCGGTCGCGCTTCCTGGCGATCCGGTCCGCCTCGGTGTCGGAGACGTCGATCTCTTCCCACTCGTCGCCGAAGTCCTCACCCTCGCCCTCCTCGGGGTTCAGCAGGCCGTACTCCTCGCGGTCACTCATTCACCGGAGGTACGTCGTCAGGGCGTAAAAGTCCCGCCGACTACTCGATGTGGCCTTCGCGTCGCAGTTGGTCCGCCTCCGCCTTCTCGTAGCGCCACTCGATGTCCGCCTTCTCGTCCTGCCAGTCCCACGGTTCGACGAGGACGACGTCGTCCTCGCGGATCCAGATGCGCTTTTGCATCCGACCCGGGATGCGGGCGGTGCGCTCGACGCCGTCGGCACACCGCACCTTCACTCGGTTGTCCCCAAGCATGTCCGTCACGACGGCGAACACCTCGTCGTCGTCGGGCATTCGGAGGTCCGTCCGCCCACCGTTCTCGTCCTCGCTCATGAGCGCGGGTTTGAGGTCACGAGAGTTAAACCCGCCGACGTGTCCTCGACGGTTAGGACCGCCACTCCCGCAGTTTCTCCCGACCCGGCGCGATGAGGTCGTCGAGGTAGGTCGCGAGCGCCCCCTTCGCGTCCGCGGGGTGCAACTCGCCCGACTCCAGATCCGCCGCCAGCGACTCGTAGTCGTCGTAGGACAGGTCGCCGCCGTACTCGTCGGGACGCTCGACGATGACCGTCTCGAACCGCGGGAAGACGTGGTACTCGAAGATCTGGAGCACCGGGTTCTCCCGCTCGCGCCCCGCTTCGTCGGGGTCGGGGTCCCTGGTCGGGGGACAGAACGCGCCGTTGACCTTCTCCTCGACCTCCGCGGTCGAATCCTCCATCGAGATGGAGACGCCCTCGCTCGCGGACATCTTGCCGACCCCCGTCTCGAGGTCGGCGATCAGCGGCGTGTGCAGGCAGGTCGGTGACTCCTCGCCGATCTTCGGGAGCGTGTCGCGGGCGAGCATGTGGACCTTGCGCTGTTCCATCCCGCCGACCGCGAGGTCGACGTCGAGGTAGACGATGTCGAGCGCCTGCATCAGCGGGTAGACGGCCTGGGAGACGGTGACCGAGTCACCACTCTTGATGTCGGCCATCGACCGCTCGGCCCGCGAGAGCGTCGTCTCCAACTCCAGGGCGTGGAGGTCGAGGACGTACTCGCGGTCGAACTGGAACTCCGAGCCGAGGACGAACTCCGTCCGCGCCTCGTCGAGGCCGTACGCGAGGAACTGCTCTTTCATCCGGTCGGCCGTCTCGCGAATCTCCTCGAAGGTGCCCTTGTCGTTGAGGTAGGCGTGGACGTCCGCGAGCAGGACCGTCACCTCGAAGCCGGCCTCCTGCAGGTCGATCAGTTTCGTCGCGGTGAGCATGTGGCCGATGTGGAGCACGCCCGAGGGCTCGTAGCCGACGTACGCGCGCTTGCCCTCGGGGGCCTCGGCCAACTCGCGCCCTTCCGCCTCGGTGACCACCTCGGACGCGTTCCGGGTGATTCGCTCGTAGACGTCCATACCCCTACGAACGAGGGCGCGAAAATATGACTTTGGCTTTTCAGTCGCCGCCACTCTCGGCGCGGTGCTCGCTGATGATCTGGTCGACCATCTCCGACGTTTGCTCCTTGGACCGCTCGTCGGCCCGGCACTCCCAGTCGGCGACGGCCGCCTCGACCTCGCTCTCGCGGGCGACCGCGAGTTCGTCCACCTCCTGGATCGTCACGTCGTCCGCGGGAGCGACGGGGATAGCGTGGTCGAACAGGACCTCGTCGGCGATCTCCGAGAGGTTGCCGTCCCGGAGGACGACCCGCGGGTCGGTCGCCACCAGCCGTTCGGCGGTCGAGCGACCAGCGCCGCTGGCGTCCCGGAGGTAGACCACGTCGCCGGACGCGAGGCCGTAGGCCTCCTCGGCGTCGTCGATGGCGTCGCGGGTGAACTGCTCGATTACCTTCACCGGGACGAGGTCCTTCCCCTCGGAGACGTCGGCGAAGTCGGAGTGATCGAGTTTCCACAGCGTCTTCAGGCGCTCCAGCTTGGCTTCGAGTTCGTCGGCCCGGTCTCGCTCCTCGTCGCGTTCCCGCTCCAACCGGGTCGTCTCGCGCTCCAGCCGGTTGATCTCGCGGCGCTCGCGGGCCTCGCGGCGCTCCTCGCGACGCGCCTCCGAGAGTTCCTCCTCGTACTCGGCGATGCGTTCGTCCTTCTCGGTTACCTCCGCTTCGAGGTCGGCGACCTGTCCCTCCAGTCGGTCGACCTGCCGTTCGAGGCGCTTGATGCGCCGTTCCTCCGGCGAGAGCTCCCGTGGCTCGTGAGTCGACTCTTCGCTCTCCTCGTCGTCGTCGGTCGACAACTCCTCGAGGACCGCCTCCACGGACGCCTCGCCGGTGACGACCCGGTCGATCACCTCGCCGCGGTCGAACTGGGGCGGGACCTTCCGGGTGATGCGGTCGAACTGGTCCTCGTAGTCGTCGAACGCGAACAGCGCGGCGGCGAGGGCGTCGCGTTCGTGGTCGTTGTCGTAGCTCAGGTCGCGGGTGCGGTGGAGCTTCTCGTCGACCGGCAGATCCGAGGCGGGTTCCCATCCCGCGGCGTCGAAGCTCCGGCGGAACTGCTCGACCGTCTCGGGCATCGGCTCCACGTCGGCCGCGACGACGACAGGCCGGCCGCGCTCGACCAACCACTCGATCACCCCCGCCGTGTCCGCGGTCCGCGTCGAGAGGACGTCGAGGACCTCGCCGTCGAGGGAGACGACGGCCGCCGCCGTGGTCGTCCCGGGGTCGATCCCCACGAGCACGCGGTCCCGGCGCTGGACTAGGGGTTCGAACTCGATGCCGTCGCGGCGCTCGCGCTCGATCTCGACGCGGGTGTCGCCGGACCGCGACCGGGAGACCGGGAGGTCGTCCGGCGCGGCCTCGACCGTGAACGTCGCGTTGGCGTAGCCGCCGTACTTCTCGGTCACCTCCCGTTCGTAGTCGAGGTTCGCCGAGTCGAGCGCCTCGCCCACCTCGCGGGCGCGCTTCTTGACGTTGCCGTGGATGCGCCGGGTGTAGCGGTCCTGGCTCCAGCCGCCCGACCCGGTCGAGCGCCCGCGAGACACCTTCACCGTGGTCGTGTCGGCGAAGGCCGTCACCTCGTGGCCGACGTTCGCGGCCGCGAGGCGGGCGGCGGCCTCGGCCTCCCGCATCGGGTCCTTGCCGTACGGGACGCCGTGTCGCGAGGCGACCCGCGAGAGCGGTTCCGGCCGCTCCGCGCCCGTCACCTGCACCAGACGCGTCGTGTCGGGGAGCCACCGGAGGAACCGCACCAGATCGTCGTGGTCGGTCGCGAGTTCGTAGACGTTGTCGGTGGCGACGATCGAGGGCTCTTCGCGCTCGATCAGCCGGCGGAGTTTCCGGTAGGAGACCACGTCCCGGTCGAAGTTCTCCCCGTCGTAGGCGACCGTCGCGTAGGAGGGTGCGTCACCGCGAACGTCGCCGCTCTGTACGTCGACGCCGAACACCAGCGCGTCGAGCGCACTCGTCCGGGCGTTCACGAGCGGAGGTTGGCAGCCGCGGAATAAATACTCCACGGCGAGTGCGAGGCCGAGGGACCGCAGGGAGCGAGGCCTCGAAGCGACACGGCGAGCGGAGCGAGCCGTGGAGCCGAGCCACGGAGCGCTGCGGTCCGAAGACCGACGGGAGCGAGGCCTCGAAGCGACACGGCGAGCGGAGCGAGCCGTGGAGCCGAGCCGCGGAGCGCGGGACTGGATCGACAGAGCGAGCGCCCTCAGTCGGCGTCCGGGAACGGAACCTCGACCGTCTGCCCGTCGCTGGCGACGAAACATTCGCCGTCGAAGGCCTCGCGGGCCTCGCGCTCCAGACGGTCGATCCGGCCGGCGTACCGGGAGGAGACGTGGGTCAACGCGAGCCGAGAGACGCCGGCGCGGGCGGCTACCTCGGCCGCCTCGCGGGCGGTCGAGTGGCCCGTGTGACGCGCCCGCTCCGCCTCGTCGTCGGCGAACGTTGCGTCGTGGATCAGGAGGTCGGCGTCCGCGGCGACGTCGACGACGGCGTCGACCGGGCGGGTGTCGCCGGTGTAGACGAACCGCCGCCCCGGTCGGGGGTCGCCCACCACTTGCTCGGGGTCGATCACCCGGCCGTCGTCGAGTTCGACCGACTCGCCGTCGTGGAGGCGGCCGAACTTCGGGCCGACGGGGACGCCGAGTTCCTCGGCGCCCTCGCGGTCGAACCGCCCCGGGCGGTCGTCCTCGATCAGTGCGTAGCCCATCGATCGGGTGCGGTGTTCCGTCTCGACGGTCCGCACGGAGAGGTCGGCGGCGTCGTAGGCGACGGAGCCGGGGGAAACCTCGTCGATGCGGACGGGGTAGCCGGGCTGGTGTCCGCCGGCGTGGACCAAGTCCGAGACGTGTTCGCGGGCGCGGGGCGGGACGTGAATGGCGAGCGGGTCGGTGCGGTCGTTGAAGTCGAGCGACTGGATCAAGCCCGGAATCCCGAGGATGTGATCGCCGTGGAGGTGCGTGACGAAGATGTGAGAGACGTCGAAGCCGGTCCCGAAACGCATCATCTGGCGCTGTGTCCCCTCGCCGCAGTCGAACAGGAAGCGCTCGCCCTCGCGGTTGACGAGGACGGCACTCGGGGCGCGCTGGGTCGTCGGGATGGCACCGCTCGTGCCGAGAAACGTCACGCGCATCGACATACCGACCGATCCGAGCGGCGACGATAAACCGGTGTCGGTGTCGCCGGGACCGAGATTTATGTCGGGATCGACCGTATCCTCGGACGTGAGCGGACACACAGACCGAGTCACGACGCTCGTCAGCCTGGCAGTCCTCGGGGTCGGCTTCGTCGCGATGGCACTGGACGTGACGGGGTTCTGGCTCGTCTGGGCCCTCGGCTTCGGCGTCGTCGTGCCCGCAGTCGCCGTGTTGCGGGGGCGGTCGGCGACGACCGACGGGGCCGGCGACGAGGTGGACGACGCGCTGGCGACGCTTCGGGAGCGGTACGCCCGCGGCGAACTCTCCGAGTCGGCGTTCGAGGCGAAGGTGGAGGCGTTGCTGGAGACGGAGACGCCGGAGACGGCCCGCGAGCCACCGGAGACGGCCCGCGAGCGACTCGACCGGGAGCGGGCGGGCGACACCGAGCGCGAGACATAGGGATTCTTACCCGGCGACCCGCTAGGGGGACACGATGGACGCCCCCCTGTGGACGGACGCCCACGCCCCCGCCATCGAGGACCTACCGCAGTCGTCGGTCCGCGACCGGCTCCGGCGTGCGGTCGACGAGCCGATGAACCTCGTCGTGCAGGGACCGCCCGGTGCGGGCAAGACCGCCGCCGTCCGGGCGCTCGCCGACGCGGCCCACGACGATGCGAACGACCTCGTGGAGATCAACGTCGCGGACTTCTTCGACCGGACCAAAAAAGAGATCCGGAAGGACCCACGCTTCGAGAGCTTCCTCACCGGTCGCTCCCGGATGGCGAAACGCGACATGATCAACCGCGTGCTGAAGGAGTCTGCGAGCTACGCGCCCGTCTCTGGCGAGTACAAGACCATCGTCCTCGACAACGCCGAGGCGATCCGAGAGGACTTCCAACAGGCGCTCCGGCGGGTGATGGAGCAACACCACCGCACGACCCAGTTCGTGATCGTCACCCGCCAGCCGTCGACGCTCATCGCGCCCGTCCGCTCGCGGTGTTTCCCGGTGCCGGTCCGGGCACCGACGGCCGACGAAATCGAGGCCGTCGTCGGTGACATCCTCGACGCCGAGGGGGTCGACTACGACGACGACGGTCTGGAGTTCGTCGCCGGCTACGCCAGCGGCGACCTCCGCCGGGGGATCCTCGGCACACAGACGACCGCCCAGCAAGCCGACGAGGTGACGATGAACACGGTCCACGAGACGCTGCAGGACGTCGGCCACGACGACGAACTGGACGCCGTGCTCGCGGCCGCGGAGACGGGCGACATCGTCGAGGCACGAAAGACGGTCGGGTCGCTGCTGGACGACGAGGGGTACGACGGCCAGTCGCTGCTCGCCGACCTGCTCTCGGCGGCCCGAAAGCGGTACGACGGCGACGACCTCGCGCGCCTCCACCGCCTCGCGGGCGAGGTCGACCTCGACCTGGTGACCGGGACGGACGACCGCCTCCACCTCGCACACCTGCTGTCGGCGTGGAGCGAGCGGAGAGTGGGAGCGTGACCGGGCTCGCACCCGGGGCACGGCGATTCGCCCTCCCGCCGCTGCTCGCCGCCGTCCCCCTCGCGGTCGTCGCGCCGCCGCTGGGTGCGGGGGCGCTCGCGCTCGGCCTCTTCGTCGTCTGGTTCTTTCGGGATCCCGAGCGGTCGCCGCCGCCGAACGGGGTCGTCGCGCCAGCCGACGGCCGCGTCTCCGTCGTCCGCCAGGAGGACGAACGCGTCCGGATCGGCGTGTTCATGAACGTCACCGACGTCCACGTCCTCCGGGCACCCATGGGTGGAACGGTCGAGTCGCGAACCCACCGACCGGGAGCACACCGACCCGCGTTCTCCAAGGAGTCGGACCGAAACGAGCGGGTCGAGGTGACGCTTGACTCGTGTGAGTTGTCGATGATCGCCGGGTGGTTCGCCCGTCGCATCTACCCGTACGTCGCGGCGGGCGACGAAGTTGGCCGCGGCGAGCGCGTCGGCCACATCGCCTTCGGGAGCCGGGCGGACGTACTCCTCCCGCCGGCGTACGACCGCGACGACCTGCTGGTGTCGGAGGGGGAGTCGGTCCGGGCCGGCGAGACGGTCGTGGCGCTGTCGTGACTACGCCAGCAGGAGGACGTGGCGCGTGAGCGACCGGTGAACCCGGCGTTCGAACGTCGCCTCGACGTCCCACCCCGCGTCGTGGGCGGCCTCGCGCCACGAGCGGTCACCGACGACGACGGCCCGCGGGGAGAGTCGCCGGGCCTCCGCGAGCGCGCCGCCGACGAGGTCGGCCAGGTCGTGGCGTGCTATCTTCGACTGGCGGCCGTAGGGGGCGTCGAAGACGACGCCGTCGACCGCGCCGTCGGCGAGGGGGAGTCGCGTCGCGTCGCCACGCAGGAGAGCGTAGTCGCCGTCGAGATAGGTTCGGAGGTTCTCGCCGGCCCCGTGGACCATCTTTCGCTGGGCGTCGACGCCGACGGGACGAGCCCCGACCAGTCCCGCCTCGATCAGGGTGCCCCCGGTCCCGCACATCGGGTCGAGGATCGTTCGCCCGGGGGCTGCGCCGGCGAGGTTGGCGAGTGCCCGGGCGTCGAGAGGGGCCATGCTCCCCGGCTGGAAGAAGGGGCGGTCGGTCGGTCGGCGGTCGCCGTAGTCTCGGACGCTCTCGGCGGCCAGCCAGCCGACGAGACAGGTGTCCGCCGAGAAGCACGCACGGAGCTCGTGGTCCGGGTCGTCGAGATCGACGGCGAACCCGCGGTCGACGAGCGCCGACCCCAGTTCCCGCTCGGCGCGCCGGGTGTCGATCCCGGCGGTCGAGCGCACGTCGCGGGCGCGGACGGCGACACTCCCGGAACGGTCGAGGTCGGCCGCGGCGACCACCGCCCGGGCGGCCGGAACGCTCGCCTCGCATCGCCCGACCAGATGGGTCATCCGATGAGTGTACGCGAGCGTCCGGAGACGGTCGGCGTCGACGCCGCGAGCGGTCGCGAGACCGGGAGCGACTACGTCGACGGCCGTCGCCGCACACGCCGCCTCCCGGGCCGCGAAGGCGTCGTCCTCGCCGGCGAGTTCGAGACCGTACACGCCGCATCCTCGGCGGGCCGACGCCATGAGGATGTCGGAGCCGACCTATCAGTGCATCGCACCAACCTTTTTAAACCTTAAATACGACACTTAAGTCGACACATGACGGATCCCAAGGGGACGATCAACATCGAGAACGTGGTGGCTTCCACCGGCATCGGGCAGGAACTCGACCTCCAGAGCGTCGCGATGGACCTGGAGGGAGCGGACTACGATCCCGAACAGTTCCCCGGACTCGTCTACCGGACCCAGGACCCCAAGTCCGCGGCGCTGATCTTCCGGTCGGGAAAGATCGTCTGCACCGGTGCGAAGTCGACCGCGGACGTCCACGAGAGCCTCCATATCGTCTTCGACGAACTCCGTGACCTGCAGATCCCCGTCGACGACGACCCGGAGATCACCGTCCAGAACATCGTCACAAGCGCGGATTTGGGTCGAAACCTCAACCTGAACGCCATCGCCATCGGCCTCGGACTGGAGAACATCGAGTACGAACCCGAACAGTTCCCCGGTCTCGTCTACCGCCTCGACGAGCCCGACGTGGTGGCGTTGCTCTTTGGCTCCGGCAAACTCGTCATCACGGGTGGGAAACAACCCGAGGACGCCGAGGAGGCCGTCGACGTCATCATCACCCGACTCGAAGAACTGGGTCTGCTCGGGTAGCGGGTCGGCCGACCGATGGTCCCGCTCCAAGTCGAGTCGGCGACACCCCTCGCCGTCGCTGGCACCGCCGCGCTGTTCGCGCTGTTCCTGTCGGTGACCGCCCACCTCGCCGCACGGAACGTCCTCGGCGACGTGCCGGTCCGGAACGCCTTCGTCGTCGGACCCCTCCCCGCGGCCATCGCCGTCGTCGCCGCGGCGCTCGAACTCCCCTCGATTCCCGCTGTCGTCGTCGCCGTCGCCGTCGACGCGACGCTCGTCCGCTTCGTCTACGGCCTCGACCGACGCCTGACCGCCGGGGTCACCGTCGTCCACGCCGTCGTCAGTGTCATCCTCGGGAGCGTCATCTTCAGCCTCTACGTCCTCGTCCTCTCGGCACCGGGCTAGTCGGCCGCCCGGACGACGCCCCGGACGCTCCGGAGCGAGAGCGTCGCGATCACACAGCCGACACCGAGCGCGACGCCGAGCGTCGCCGCCCCGACGTCGCCGAGGAGCAACCCCCCAGCGTACGTCAGGAGGCCGAGGGTGGCCCCCGCCGTGAGCAGGCCGTCGAGTGCGTCGATCGGTGACTCGAGCGACGGCAGCGGGTCCGCGGTGGCGGAGCTCATACCGTGTGGTTCGGTCTCGAGGCACACGTAATTTGTGTATACATTCATTATGTTTTTCATCTATAATTACGTCCGAGCCACGAGCGACGCGACACACCGGGGTTGATGTGTGACGACACGGAATCGGTAGACGAATGGCTGGGACACTCGTTCAGGCGCTGTCGTATACGGCGCTAGCCGTCGTCGCCGCGATGGTCGGCGGCGTCGTCGCGGTGTATCGCGCGCCGGGGCCACAGATGGAGAGCAACGTCCAACACTTCGCGGCGGGCGTCGTCACCGCCGCCGTCGCGGCCGAACTGTTGCCGAACGTCCACGAGCGCGCGCCGACGGTGGTGGTCGTCGGCTTCGCCGTCGGCGTCGCGGCGATGCTCGGCGTCCACCGCCTCAGCAAACTCCTGGAGAAGCGCAACTTCGGGGGGAGCTTCGCCGGCGCGGCCGGCCTCCTCATCGTCGTCAGCATCGACATGCTCATCGACGGGGTACTCATCGGCGTCACCTTCCTCGCGGAGCCGTCGACGGGGGTCATCATCGCCGTGGCGCTGGCCATCGAGGTGTTGTTCCTCGGCGTCACGGGCGTCGTCGTCCTGCCGGAAGACATGAGCACGCCCCGAAAGCTCGCGGTCCCGGCGGCCTTTGGCCTCCTGCTGACGACTGGCGTCACCGTCGGCGTCCTCGCACTCGACGGCGTGACGGGTGCCCCCATAGCGCTCATCCTCGCCTTCGGCGCGGCGGCTCTACTGTATCTCGTCACCGAGGAACTGTTGGTCAAGGCACAGAAAGTGGCCGAAACGCCGACGTCGACGACGCTGTTTTTCGTCGGCTTCCTCTCGATTTTTCTGCTGGACATGCTGCACTGAGGTCGGGGCTACCGGTCGGACAGGCAACCGACGCGGGGCCCACCTCGACGGGGGCGTTCGAACCCGCGGCACTACTCCGAGCGGGATCCGCTCACCCGACGACGGCGAACAGCAGCAGGTTGTGGACGCCGGGGCCGAGTCCGACGGCGGCGACGAACCCGAGAAGGAGTCGGCCCTCGGTCGGCGCTTCACGCACCGTCTCCGCGAGGGCGACGACGACGGCCCCGGCGACGGCGAGTTTCACGAGGACGAACAGCCAGCCGCTCCCGACGAGCGGGGCGGTCGGGAGTCCGGCCGCGAACTCGATGACCAGTCGGGAGAGCGGCGTCCGCTCGCCGAACCCCAAGAGGTCGACGCCGACGGCCGTCGAGACGCCATCGAGGGCGTGGGCGGCGATAGCGAGGAGGCCGACCCGTCCCGTGACCGAGACGCCGGGGCGGGCCCGCCGGACCAGCACCCACGTCGCCGCGGTGACGACGGCCGCGACGACGAGGATGCCGAGGACGGGAGCGAGCGCGAGCGACCCCCTATCGGCGCCGACGGCGAGGGTCGCGGCGACGGCGGGGAGGACTGCGAGGCCGCCGACGATCCCGAGTCGTCGTGCGGTCCGAGCGGCCTCGCCTCGGTCGACGGCGAGCCACGTCGCTCCCGCGACGGTGGCGACGGTGAGGTACACGGACGGCGTTCCGGCCAGCGGGCGGACCGCGGCCGGGAGCGCCTCGACGACGTAGAGGACGTGCAGGGCGGAGCCGAGACCGATCCACGGGACGAGCGCGAGGACGGTCCGCTCGGTCACCGCCGGGCGTCGCCGGACGAGGAGCCAACCCACGGCGGCGAGGCCCACGAGAAGGGCCAGCAGGTAGGGCAGCGGCGGCAGGGCGAATCCCGCAGGGAGGATTGCCATGGGGGATGGGCGGTGGGTCGGCGGGAAAGCCTTACGCTCCGAGGGCGCGAGGGGCCGGTATGGAGCGCCACGAGTTCGCTGCCCGCGTCGACCACACCGTCCTCGGACCGGAGACGACGCCGGCGGACGCACGTCGAGTCGTCGCCGAGGCGGAGGCGTACGGCACGAACGCCTGTGTCCCACCGTGTTACGTCGCCGAGGTCGCAGACGACGCCGACGATGCCGGGGTGACGACCGTGACCGTGATCGGCTTCCCCCACGGTCAGCACGCCCCCGAGGTGAAACGCGAGGAGGCGGTCGCCGCCTGGCAGGACGGCGCGGACGAACTCGACGTCGTGGTGAACGTCGGCCGGTTGAAAGCCGGTGCGGGCGACGCCGTCGCCGACGAACTGGCCGAACTCGTGGCGGCGGTGCCGACGCCGGTGAAGGTGATCGTCGAGGCGCCGCTGCTCACCGACGGGGAGAAACGCCGGGCGGCGGAGGCGGCCATCGAAGCCGACGCCGACTACCTCAAGACCGGAACCGGCTTTTCGGGACCGGCGACGGTCGCGGACGTGGAACTGCTCGCGGAGTACCTCCCCGTGAAGGCCAGCGGCGGGATCGGTACGTACGCCGAGGCACGGTCGATGCTCGCGGCCGGGGCCGAACGGATCGGCGCGTCCGCCGGCGTCGCCCTCGTCGAGGGGTTCGACTCGGCGTAGTTCCGTCCCGGACCGTCGCGCTTTTCTCCGCGTGCGCGCAAGCACCGACAACCGAGATGGCTCGCTACCACATCGAGACGTACGGGTGTACGGCCAACCGCGGCGAGAGCCGGTCGATCGAGCGCCGCCTGCGCGACGGCGGCCACCGCCCCGCCGACGGCCCGGCCGAGGCCGACGTGGCCATCCTCAACACCTGTACCGTCGTCGAGAAGACGGAGCGAAACATGCTCCGGCGGGCCGAGGAACTCGAAGCCGAGGCGGGCGACCTCGTCGTCACCGGCTGTATGGCGCTCGCACAGGGCGAGGAGTTCGCCGACGCGGGCGTCGACGCCGACGTGGTCCACTGGGAGGACGTGCCCGCGGCGGCGATGAACGGCGAGTGCCCCACCACCACGCCGGACGCCGAACCGATCCTCGACGGCGTGATCGGTATCCTCCCCATCGCCCGGGGCTGTATGAGCGACTGCTCGTACTGCATCACCAAGCGGGCGACCGGACGGATCGACTCCCCGCCGGTCGAGGAGAACGTCGAGAAGGCCCGCGCACTCGTCCACGCCGGGGCGAAGGAGATCCGCATCACCGGTCAGGACACCGGCGTCTACGGCTGGGACCGCAACCAAGGTGAGAGCCTCCTCCCCGACCTCCTCGACCGGATCTGCGACATCGACGGCGACTTCCGGGTCCGGGTCGGCATGGCCAACCCGAAGGGCGTCCACGGCGTCCGGGACGAACTCGCCGACGTGTTCGCCGACAACGAGGAGCTCTACAACTTCCTGCACGCCCCCGTCCAGTCCGGATCCGACGACGTACTGGCCGACATGCGCCGCCAACACGAGGTCGACGAGTTTCTGGAGGTCGTCGACACCTTCGACGACCGGCTCGACGAGTGGACGCTCTCGACGGACTTCATCGTCGGCTTCCCCACCGAGACCGACGCCGACCACGAGATGAGCATGGACCTCCTGCGGGAGGTGCGCCCCGAGAAGATCAACGTCACCCGCTTCTCGAAGCGGCCGGGCACCGACGCGGCCGACATGAAGGGACTGGGCGGGACGGTCAAGAAGGAGCGCTCGAAGGCGATGTCGGCGCTGAAACGCGAGGTGGTGGCCGAGGCCCACGAGTCGATGGTGGGCGAGCGTCGCGAAGTCCTGGCGGTTCGCCCGGGCACCGGCGACTCCGTGAAGTGTCGCGACGGCGCGTACCGGCAGGTGATCGTCCAAGATGCGGAGAGCCGTGGCGTCGACCCGGGGAATCGCCTCGACGTCGAGATCACCGCCCACGAGACGATGTACGCCTTCGGTCGGCCGATCTGACTCGCCAACTCCGAACCCGACGGCGTTTTCACCGCACACCGACGACGGGCGGGCATGGCCAAGTGGCTCCGGAGCGGTCTCAGGCGGGACATCTGCGTCGTCGTCGCGAGCGAGGGGTCGCAGACGGCACAGGAGTGCAAGGCTGCGCTCGAATCCCGCTACGACGAGCGACTCGACCCCGCGACCTTCTACGGCGCCTTAGAGGCGCTGACCGACGCCGGTCACCTCGACAGGACGGTCGAGGGACTCCACGACCGGTGCGAACTCACCGACGCGGGCGAACGGGCGCTCGCCGACCACTACGACTGGGTGCGGTCGTCGCTGTCCGATTAGCGCGCCGTCGTCGACGCCGAGGAGCGGTCGGCGGCGTCCTTCCACTCGCCGAGTCCGGAGGGGTCGAGGTGGACGTGCACGTCGGAGACGGGTTCGATCTCGCGGACGCGCTCGCGGAGCTCCGTCTCGATGTCGTGGGCCTCCGCCAGCGAGTGGCTCCCGTCGATTTCGGCGTGGAACTCCACCTCGATCACGTGGCCGGAGTAGTACGCCACGAAGTCGTGGACCCCGCGGACCTCGGGGTGGGTTCGGATCGCCGTCTCGATCCGCTCGCGCTCCTCGTCGGGGGGTGCGCTGTCGGAGAGGTACCGCAGGTTCTCCCGCGAGATGTCGATCCCTTGGTAGATGACGAGCAGGCTCACCACCCCGCCGGCGATCGGGTCGAGGATCGGGTAGCCAAGCGCCATTCCGCCGACGCCGACGAACGCAGCGAGGGTGGTGTAGATGTCGTTCTTGCTGTCGGCGGCCAGCGCGCGAAGCCCCGGCGAATCGAGTTCGCGATTGACGAGACAGGTGTACCAGTAACAGGCGTAGCGGTCGACGAGCGCGAACAGGAGGCCGGCGACGAGGATGGCGCTGTACTCGGCCTCGGGGCCGGTGAGCAGGGCGTTCCCCGAGTCGTAGAGGAGTTTCAGGCCGAGGAGGACGAGGACACCGCCGACGAACAGCGCCGAGAGGGGTTCGAACCGCTCGTGGCCGTGGGGGTGGGAGGCGTCGGGGTCGTCGTAGACGATCCGACCCCAGACGAGGACCACCGCGCTCGCCAGCAGGTCGGCGACCGAGTGGGCGGCGTCGGCCATGAGCGCCAGACTCCCCGAGAGGACGCCGAGCGTCCCCTCGACGCCGATCTTGAGGACGTTCGAGGCGACGTTGACCCACGACGCCTTGAGAAACCCGGTTCGGTCCTCCGTCATGTGGGTTCGACGAAGGGGCCATGCGCACATAAACGGTGCCATCGAGCGCGTACGGGCCGGGTTTCGACGCGGCCTACTCCCCGAACGAGAACGCGACCGCGCGGTCGTCGCCCGTCGTCGTCGCCCCGGATCGGGCGGCGAACGCCTCGTGGAGGCGGTCGTACGTCTCGTCGACGGCCTCGACGATCACCGTCGTGTCCGCGACGACGGGCATGAAGTTGGTGTCACCCGTCCACCGTGGGACGACGTGGGTGTGGAGGTGGTCGTCGATCGACCCCCCGGCCGCCGACTCGCCGAGGTTGAGGCCGGCGTTGAAGCCGTCGGGGTCGAACGCCTCGCGCATCGCCGCGAACGTCCGCTGTTTGAGGCGGGCGTGATCCAGGAGTTCCGCGTCGTCGAGTGTCTCGTAGTCCCCGTCGTGACGGTGCGGGACGACCATGACGTGGCCGGGGTTGTAGGGGTAGTTGTTCAGGATGACGAACGCGCGGTCGCTCCGGGCGACGATCAGACTCTCCCGGTCGGCGTCGCGGTCGGGCAGGACGCAGAACGGACAGCCCTCGATGTCGTCCGCGTCCTCGTCGCGGGTGACCCACTCGATCCGCCACGGGGCGAACAGTTGCTCCATACAGAGGTCGAGAGAGCCACTGGCTTATATTATCGGCTCTGAGACGGCCGCCGTCTGACGAACGTCGGACGTGTGAGTGATTCTCACGGGTGAAAAGTCGGCTAAAGCGAGAGTTAACCGGACTTAATCCGGGTTAACGGTCGTCGGGGCTTATGCGGTCACCGTCGAGAGGGAGACTTGATGAAGGCGAAACGACCGGATCCAGACGCCACCCTCGAACCGTGCGCCGACTGCGGACGCGAGACCAGACACGCCGTCCGGGTGGAGATCCGGACGGAGAATCCCGCGTCGTCGAACGCCGCGTTCTCCCGCGAGCCGTATCGGGTCGCCGTCTGTGGCGTCTGTGAGTCCGAGTCGATCCAGCGGATGAACGACGCCTAGGTCGTCGTCACTTCACACCCGTCCTCGGTGACGATGAGGGTGTGTTCGGCCTGACTGACGAGCCGACCGTCCTCCTCTTTCAACACGGGGTAGCCGTGGATCACGTCGTTTTGCTTGAGACGGCGCAGCGCCATCTCCGCTCGTGAAGCGTCGAGCCACCGGGCGGCGAAGGGAAGGGTGCGGTACTCCTCGGTCACCTGTTCGAGCACCTGCCGGGCCTGCCGGTTGCGGACCGATCGCTCCCGTTCGAGCCCGTAAATCTCTTCTTTGCTCCCTTCGCCCACCTTCCCGCGGCCGTCGGTGGCGAACGGTTCGATGGCGATCACGTCGCCGACGGCGAGTTCGTGGCCCCGGTCGACGCCGCGGTTGGGGACGCTCGGCCCCGTGTGGGCGTCCCACTGCTCGACGCCGTGGCCGGAGAGGTTGAGGACGGGCGTGTAGCCATAGCCCCGAATCACGTCCTCGATCTCACCGCCGATCGTCCCGGTGTCGACGCCGGGGCCGACGGCGTCGACGGCCACGTCGAGGGCCTCCTCGGCGGCCTCGACGAGTTCCGGGGTGCCCGAGAGGTCGACCGTCGTCGCGGCGTCGGCGATGTAGCCGTCGACGTGGACGCCGACGTCCAGACAGACCATGCCGTCGTCGAACTCGGTGTCGTCGTCGCGGCCCGGCGTCGAGTGGCTGGCCTCCTCGTCGACGCTGATGTTGACCGGGAACGCGGGGCCGTCGGCCAGTTCGTAGATCCGTTCCTCGGCGTGTTCCGCCACCTCGAGGTGGGTGACGCCCGGTTCGATCATCTCGGCCGCCTCGTCGAGGACGGTCCGCAGCGCCTCGCCCGCCCGGCGATACTTCTCGACGGTCTCGTCGTCGAGGGGTCCTACGCTCATGGTTCCCGTTGGCGTGAGCCGGGGAAAGAGGTTGCGGGATCGCCGGTCGTCCCGATCCGGGGTGAACAAGCCTTTACCCGGGCGGGCGCGTAGCGTGGCGCAACGATGGTACTCGACAACCTCGGGAGTTCCCTGCGGGGTACGCTCTCGACGCTACAGGGGAAGTCCCGCCTCGACGAGGACGACGTCGAGGAGGTCGTCAAGGAGATCCAGCGCTCCTTGCTCCAGGCCGACGTGGACGTGAACCTCGTGATGGAGCTCTCGGACTCGATCGAGACGCGCGCCCTTGAGGAGGAGCCCCCCGGCGGCACGAGCGCGCGCGATCACGTCCTGAAGATCGTCTACGAGGAACTCGTCGACCTGATCGGCGAGTCGACGGAACTCCCGCTCGAACCCCAGACGATCCTGCTCGCGGGACTCCAGGGATCCGGCAAGACCACCTCCGCGGCGAAGATGGCGTGGTGGTTCTCGAAGAAGGGGCTCCGCCCCGCGGTCATCCAGACCGACACCTTCCGCCCCGGCGCGTACGAACAGGCCGAGCAGATGGCCGACCGCGCCGAGGTGAGTTTCTACGGCGACCCGGACGGCGACGACCCGGTGCAGATCGCCCGCGACGGCCTCGAAGCGACGAGTGACGCGGACGTCCACATCGTCGACACGGCGGGGCGACACGCCCTCGAAGACGACCTGATCGCCGAAATCGAGGAGATCGAATCGGCGGTCGACCCCGACCGCTCGCTGCTCGTCCTCGACGCCGCCATCGGGCAGGGGGCCAACGAGCAAGCCAGCCAGTTCGACGACGCCATCGGCATCGACGGTGTCGTCATCACGAAACTCGACGGCACCGCGAAGGGTGGCGGCGCGCTGACCGCCGTCAACGAGACCGACTCCTCCATCGCCTTCCTCGGTACCGGGGAGACGGTCCAGGACGTCGAGCGGTTCGAACCAGACGGCTTCATCTCCCGGCTGCTCGGGATGGGGGACCTCAAACAGCTCTCGGAGCGCGTCGAGCGTGCGATGGCCGAGACGACCGAGGAGGACGACGACTGGGACCCCCAGGACATCATGGACGGGTCCTTTACCCTCAAGGACATGCAAAAGCAGATGGAGGCGATGAACAACATGGGGCCCCTGGATCAGGTGATGGACATGATCCCCGGGATGGGCGGCGGGCTGATGGACCAACTCCCCGACGACGCCATGGACGTCACCCAAGATCGGATGCGCACCTTCGACGTCGCCATGGACTCGATGACCGAAGAGGAGTTGGAGAACCCGCGAAGCATCGGCCAGTCCCGCGTCGAGCGCATCGCCCGCGGCAGCGGCGTCGACGAGGAGTCGATCCGCGAACTCCTCGAACAGCACAAGATGATGGACCGCACGATCAAACAGTTCCAGGGGATGGGCGACGGCGACATGCAACGCATGATGAAGAAACTCCAGCAGGGCGAGGGCGGCGGCGGTGGCGGCATGGGCGGGATGGGACCGTTCGGGTAGGCGTATTTTTTTGTGGGAGAGCGCCCCAACGGCTCACGTGTCGCCCGTCTCCCACCGCTGGATCGCCCGTCTCCGCACCCTCGACGTCCTCGCGCTGACGGCGCTCCTCTGGTTTCTGGCGAAGTTCCTCCGCTACGCGTTCCCGCCCCTGTTCGGCACCTTCCAGTCGGCGTACGGCGTCTCCAACACAGAACTCGGGTTGCTGTTCTCGGCGCTCATGGGCGGCTACGCAGTCATGCAGTTCCCGTCCGGCGCCCTCGCGGATCGGGTGGGGACCGTCCGCGTCATCGTCGGCGGCGCCGTCGTCGCCTCCGCTGCCGCCCTCGTCCTCTTCGTCACGACGACGTACGCCCTCCTCGTCGTCGCCGTCGTCGGCATCGGCCTCGGCACCGGTGCACACAAGACCGTCGCCATCACCCTCCTGACGAGCGTCTACACCGATCGATCCGGACGGGCGCTCGGTCTGATGGACTTCGTCGGCGAATTCGGCGGCGTCCTCGCCCCCGCCGCCGTCGTCGCCGTCCTCGCCGCGGCGCTCCCCTGGGAGTCGCTCTTCCTCGCCGCCGCCGTCGGCGGCCTCTGTCTCGCCGGGGCGTTCGCGGTGCGGGTTCCCGCCCGCCTCCCCGATGGCGACGCCGACGCCGGCTTCGACGCGGACGACGGCTTTCGCTCGTATCTCACTGCGTTCGCGGCGCCGCGGTTCTCCGCGTTCGCCTTCGTCGCCGTTCTCCTAGGCCTCGCAATCAGCGGCATCACGGCCTTCCTCCCGCTCTTTCTGGAGACCCGAGCGGGTATCGACGCCGGCCTCGCGGGCCTGCTGTACAGCGCGTTTTTCGTCGTCTCGGCCGTCCAGCCCGTCACTGGTGACCTCGCCGACCGGCTGGGACACCTCCGCGTCATCGCCGTCCTCCTCACGCTCGCCATCGTGGCGCTCGTCGTCCTCGTCGTCGCTGGCGTCGGCCCCCTGACCGTCGGCGCCGCGACGGTCGTGCTTGGCGTCGGTCTGCACGGTCCCCGTCCCGGCCGCGACGCGCACCTGATGAATCTCATCCCCGACGACGTGGCGGGCGGTACGCTCGGCGTCGTCCGCACGTCGATGGTGGGGATGAGCGCCGTCTCCCCGACCGTCGTCGGCTACCTCTCCGATGTGGCCTCCTTCTCCGTCGCGTTCGGCGCGATGGCGGCGGTGTTGGCCCTCGCGATGCTCGTCGTCACCGCTCTCGTGCTCACGGAGTCGTGAACCGGCCGCCCTCCGACAGCTCCGCCTGACTTTTCAGCCCGGCACCCGTTGACCCCGACGATGACCGCCCGCGAGGTTGCGACCGAGGCGTATCGGGAAGCGCTCCCCGCCCTCGGTGCCAGCCTCGTCGGTGGCCTCCTCGCCGGCCTCGTCCTCGGCGGCATGCGCGGAGAGCTCCGTGCGGTCGAGGGGTTACTCGTCCTCGTTCCCGCGTTGCTCGCCACCCGCGGCAACGTCTACGGCTCGCTCGGCACGCGGCTGGCGACCGGGCTCCACCAAGGGTTGATCGAACCGCGGGTTCGGGGGAGCGACCGACGGCTGCTCGCGGCTGCGGCCGCGGCACTCGCCAACGGCATCCTCACCTCGCTGTTCGCCGCCGCCGCCGTCGTGGTCGTCCTCACGACGCTCGGTGCGCCGGTCGCGGGACTGGGTCACCTCCTCGGTATCGCCCTCGTCGCGGGCGTGCTCTCCGGGATCACCCTCACCGCCGTCGTCGTCACCGTCGTCTTCGCCGGCTACCGCCGGGGCCACAACCCCGACACGCTGGTCGGACCGCTCGTCACCACGACCGGCGACGTGTTCGGTGTCCTCTTTCTCCTGATCGCCGTCCGCGTCGTCGCTCGCCTCCTGGGGGGAATCTGAGTGTCGACCGCCTGGACCGTCCGTGCCATCACGCGGGCGATGCTCCCCCTGCTCCTCCTGTTGACGCTGGTCGAGATCGGCAGCGGACTCGTCCTCGGGAGTTTCGAGTCGACCCTGCTTCGCTACCCCTCGTTGCTCGTCCTCGTTCCGGTCACCATCGGCACCGCCGGCAACCTGGGGAGCATCCTCGCCGCCCGCCTCTCGACGGCCTTCCACCTCGGCACGCTCTCCTTTTCGCTCGACGACGACGCACTCGTCGGGAACGCCGTCGCCACCGTCGCGCTCGCGGCCTCCATCTTCCCGCTCGTCGGTCTCGGCGCCTGGGGACTGAGCGCGCTCACGGGATCGACCGCCCTCTCGCCGTGGACGGTGCTCGCCGTCTCGCTCGCGAGTGGCCTCTCGCTTGCCGTCCTCGCGGTGGCCGTCGCCGTCGTCGCCACCTACGCCGCCTACCGGTTCGAGCTCGACCCCGACGACGTGGTGATCCCCGTCGTCACCAACACCTGCGACGTCCTCGGGGTCGTCCTCCTCTATCTCTCGGTGCTGGCGTTCGTGTAGCCGACCCGGACGGTCCGCTCGCGTGGCCCGTCACAGTCGATCACGAGCACCGACTGCCACCGCCCGAGTGCGAGACTCCCGTCGACGACCGGAACCGTCGTCGACGGCCCCAACAGGAGCGCCCGGAGGTGCGAGTCGGCGTTGTCGTCGATCCGGTCGTGGTTCCACCCCTCGTCCGGGACGAGGCCGTCGAGGAACGCCCGCACGTCGTCGAGCAGTCGCGGTTCGGCCTCGTTGATCACGACGCCGGCGGTGGTGTGCTCGACGAAGACGGTGAGCGTCCCCGTGTCGGCGTTCTCGGGCACGGCGCCGACGACCCGGTCGGTCACGTCGACGACATCGAGACGGTCGTCCGTCGAGACGGTGAACTCCATGGTCGAGCGTCGGTCAGGGGCGACAAAGGCTATTCGGGGTCGATCGGCCGCCCCTCCTCAGTCGGCGGGGCGACGTGGTCGACGACCGACTCCACGTCCGGGTCGTGGACCGTCACCTGCACCTCGACGTCGCCGAGTTCGTCGGGGTTACCGACGGCGAAGTTGACGAGCCCTTGGAACGCCGCCTGCTTTTTCAGCGCGAACGCGAAGCCGTCCTCGTCGGCCCGCGCGAAGAACTCCCGGCGGGCGGTGTCGAGTATCTCCTGTTCGTGTAACCGTTCGGAGAACGCCTCCATCGAGTGTGCCTCGCCGACGACCCGCCCCGGTTTCTGGCTGATCTCGGCGTTCGGGAAGAGGTTCTCCACCGCGTCGACGACGCGGTCGGTGACTTCCGTGTCGCGGACGGGTGCGATCACCCGCACGTCGATCCGGTGGATCATCGGTCTATCTCCGCCTCCGCCGGCACGTCGAGCAACTCGCGAATCCGCTCGTGGAACGCGTCGAGCGACCCCGTGTTCTCGACGGTCACGTCCGCCCGCGCCATCACGTCACCCATGCCGAAGCCGAGTTCGCGCTCCTCGCGGGCTTCGAGTGCCTCCCGGTCGAGGTCGGAGCCGTCGCGACCCCGATCCGCGAGTCGCTCGGCCCGCGTCTCGAACGGCGCTTCGACGCTCACGAGGACGAACCCGTCGCCGAACGCCGCCTCGAAGCGGTCCGCCTCCGCCGGCGACCGGAGGCCGTCGACGAGGATCGTCTCCGACTCCGAGGCCGCGAGCGATTCCTCGATCTTCGGGAGCGACCGCTCGGCGATAGCCCCCGGACCACCTTCCTCGCGGAGCGCCGTCGCCACGTCGCCGTGGTGTTGTGCCGGGTCGAGTCCCCGGTCGCGACACGCCTCCCGGATCACGTCGCCCATGGTGACGACGGGCACGCCAGCCTCTCGGGCGACGGCCGCGGCCTCGCCCTTGCCGCTGCCCGGAAGTCCCACGGTGCCGAGTACCTTCATTACCCCTCCGTACCCGCCTCGCGGCCTTATACTCTCTGACAACGCGCCAGCCTTTTGCCCGCGCTCGCCCTCGGAGTCGCATGGCCCAACGCTCCCTCCTGAGCCGCGCCCTGTGGTTTGTTGCCGTCGGCTGGTGGGCGACGCCCGTCGTCGTCAACGCCGCGTGGTTCCTCTCGGCCACCGTCGTCGGCGCGCCACTCGGCGTCAAACTCGTCAACCTCCTCCCGACGGTGTTGACCCTGCGGGAACCTGCGTCCATGACTGACCCCTCGTCCGCCCGCGGCCAGCGGTCGCTCGCGCTCCGGGCGCTCTACTTCGTCCTCGTGGGCTGGTGGCTCGGCTGGCTCTGGGCGAACGCCGCGAGTTTCCTCGCCGTCACCGTTATCGGACTGCCTCTCGCGATTCCGATGTTCGACCGGCTTCCGTACGTCACGTCGCTGTACCGGTTCGACGGCTGAGCCGAACGGTTTTTGACCGCGCCTCCGTCATCCCCGGTGAGGGCACGTAGCTCAGTCCGGATAGAGCGTCGGACTTCTAACCCCGAGGCCTGCGGGGGGAGTCATCCGACGGTCGTGGGTTCAAATCCCATCGTGCCCGCTATCCGCGAACGACAGTGAGCGGTAGCGGCATCTGGGATTTGAATCAGGGAGCGGCTTCGCCGCGACCGTGGTTCAAATCCCATCGTGCCCGTACAGAAACGCTCGGTCACCTGCCTCCGGCGGCTCTCGATCCGGCGATCGTTCCGACGGTCGAACGGCATCCCCCGCTCGTCGTTGCGCCGGTCCCGTCGGTTTTTTGCATACGATCTCCCCGAGATAGCCGTCGACTTCGCAGTACGGTGTCGAACGCCGCGAGCACACCTTACAAAACAATTATCAGAGCGGCTGACAATCGACTCCCAGTCAGCCGATGAATCCCTCCCTCGTTGGCCACAGCGTACTCTTTGCTCTGTCCGCGCTCGCCTGTGTGGTCACGATCCCCCGCGCCCGAGCGATCCGGCATCCGGGGACACGGGACGGCCTCGTCGCCCTCCTCGGATCCGTCGCGCTGTGGTCCATCGGGTATCTCGGGTACCTCCTGGCACCGACACAGTCGGGCAAACTCGCGTTTTACATTCTCGGGTTCGTCTTCGCGTTCGTCGCCGTCGGTGCGTGGCTCTACTTCTGTGCCGCCTACACCGGTCGGCCACCGCGACACGCCCCGTTCCGGAATCTCCTCCTCGGCCTCTTCGTCCTCTTGACCGGACTCAAAGTCACGAACCCGCTCCACAACCTCTACTTTACGACCGAGTGGGCCACCGACCCGTTCCCGTACCTCGTCATCCACCACGAACTGCTCTACTGGCTCGTGTTGGGGCTGTCGTACGCCGTCATCGCGGTGGGCTTTTTCATGCTCGTGGAGCAGTTCCACCACACCGGCAGTGACAGTCGTCCGCTCGTCGTCCTCGTCGGGCTCTCGGGACTTCCGGCCGTCGCGACGATCGTCGGGAGTCAAGTCGACTGGCTGCTCCCGCTGCTGTACGAGCCACCCGGCGTCGCGCTGTTCGCCGTCGGGACGCTGTTCTTCTACAGGCAGCGGTTCGAGGCGATCCGACTCACCGGCGACTCCGACGAACCGGCGATCTTCCTCGACCAGGATGCCTGCGTTCGGGACTACAACCAGGCGGCTCGCAGGCTCTTCCCCGCCCTCGAGGGGTCGTTCGGGAAACCGCTCGACGCCGTGAATACGGCACTCGCGGACCACCTCACGAGCGGCGACGTGCTGGCGCTCACGGGGGCCGACGAGACGCGGTTCTACGACGTGTCTCACACGCCGTTCTTGGCTGGCGAGGTGACGACCGGCCGGTTGGTGACGGTCACCGACGCAACCGAACGGGAGTCGTATCGACAGCGGCTCGAAGAGCGGACCGAACAGCTCGAAGCCCTCAATCGCGTGGTTTGACACGACATCCGGAACGATATGGCCGTGATTCTCGGGTGGGCGGAGATCCTCGAAGACCACGTCGACGAAGACGGGAGGGAGCCGCTGGACCGCGTCTTACAGAAGTCCCGGCACGTGATTCAGTTCACGGAGGTGGCACGCGACTTCGTCGAATCGCTCTCGGAGGAGGGCGCTACCGAGTTGGAAGCGATCGAGTTACGGCCGCTCCTCGAAGCCGAACTCGCCGCAGTACGCGAGTCGTTCCCGAACGCTCGGTTCCGGAGGACGGGTGAGCTCCCCACGGTATCGGTACGGGCGAACGAGATGCTCTCCTCGGTGTTTCGGAACATCCTCGAGAACGCGGTCCGGCACAGCGAGAAAGGCTCCCCCGAGGTCACGGTTGCCTGTCGCGTGGGTCCGGAGACCGTTCGTGTTCGGATCGCGGACGATGGACCCGGTATCCCCGACGACCGGAAAGATCGAATCTTCGGAAAGGGCGAAAAGGGGATGGACAGTCCGGGATCCGGGATCGGGCTGTACCTCGTCCGAACCTTGACCGAACAGTTCGGTGGCGAGGTGTGGGTCGAGGACAACGAGCCACGGGGCGCCGTCTTCGTCGTCGAACTCCCCGTGCATACGCCATAGCACGAGCACCTCACGTCCGGTCACGAGACCACGCTCACACCGCGACGGGACTCGACGCGTCGGCGCGAACCACACCGAGTCCGGGCCACCTTCCACGTCCGTGGTGGGACGGGGACGGGGCCACGATGTCGCCGCCTCGTTCCGGGTGGTCCGGGGTCGTCGGTCGCACCAGCCGCCCGTCCCGCCCGCGAGCAGTGTGCCCGTAGCCCGCCGCTGCCCCGTCGTAGCGTGCCGATTCTCACGACCGAATAGCGGAGCACAGGATATATCGTCACCCCCGCTACACCACCGGTATGGCGACCGACGATTCGTTGTCCATCCTCGTCGTCGACGACAGCGACTTCTTCGTCTCGTTTCTCTCGGACAGGCTCGAGTCCGACTACGGAATGACGGTCACCACCGCGACCAGCGCCGACGACGCGCTGTCGGAGCTGGCGGCGACCACGGTCGACTGCGTCGTGAGTGATTACGAGATGCCCGACACCTCCGGGCTGGAACTGTACGAACTGGCCGACGAGCGCCACGACGTTCCGTTCATCCTGCTCACCGGCCACGGCGACGAGGAGGTCGCGAGCCGAGCGATCCGCATGGGGATCGACGAGTACCTGCTGAAACGATCGATCAGGGAGGACGAGCCGCTCGACCTGCTGGTCAACCGCATCCGGACCGTCGTCGAACAGCGTCGGGCCCAGCGGAAGTACGAACGACTGGTGGACAACTCCCCCGACGAGATCGGTCAGGTGACCACCGACGGGGAGATTCTCGCCGCGAACGAGACGATGGCGACGGCGTTCGGCGTCTCTCAGTCGGAGTTGGTCGGCGAACAGCTGTCGGCGATTCTTCCCGACGACGTCGCGGCCGGCCGGCTCGAGGAAGGCAGACGCGCGATCACCGCCGGGAGCGCCGTCACCTTTCAGGACAGCATCGGGGTCAGACACTTTCACAACGTCGCGGTCCCGGTTTCGACGGCCGGCCGGGGGGAGTCGATCCAACTCGTGAGCCGGGAGATAACGCTGCAGAAGCGAACGGAGCGCGAGTTGGAACGGAAAAGCGAGAAACTCGCCATGATCAACCGCTTGGTCCGCCACGACATCAACAACGACGTCCAGTTGCTGATGGCGTGGGCGGACCGACTCGACGACCACGTCGACGAGACGGGGACGGACATCGTCGAGCGCATCGGCGACACGAGCGGCCACATCGCGGAACTCACGTCGATCGCCGGGAACTTCGTCGAGTCTCTGGAGGACGACACCGACATCGACCTCGAACGCATGGACCTCGGTCACGTCCTCGAAACCGAGGTGGAGAAAACGCGGGCGACGTACGGCGACGCGAGGATCGTCGTCGACGACCTGCCACGAGTCGAGGTCCGTGCCAACGAACTGCTGGCGTCCGTGTTCAACAACCTCCTGAACAACGCGGTCCGGCACAACGACTCGGACGACCCGACGGTTCACGTCGACCTCCGGGAGACCGAGACGGACGTCGTCGTCCGGGTTGCCGACGACGGACCGGGCGTGCCGGACGACCGAAAGGAGGCGATTTTCGGCAAGGGAAGTCGGGGCGTCGACAGTCCCGGCACCGGGATCGGTCTCCACCTCGTCTACACGCTGGTCGAGCAGTACGGCGGCGACGTGTGGGTGGAGGACAACGAGCCACGGGGTGCCGTCTTCGTCGTCGAACTGCCGAAACCCCCGGCCCGACCGGAATCGACCGGCTGATCGTCGGTGTCGACCGCGACCGGATCGGCTCGCGTCGCGACGCGGCGGTGCCGCCCGCGGCTTCCGTCACACACCGTCGACCAGATACGCCCCCAGATACCCGCCCAGAGCGCTCAGCCCGACGGTGTAGGCGACGGCGATCACCCCGGCGACGAGGACGAAAAACAGACCACCGACCCCGAACGCCATCCCGCCACCGCCCGGCCCGCTCACGGTGAAGACCCCGAGGACGAGGAACAGAAACAGGCCGAACAGGAGGAGCGGCACCGAGGCGACGACGCCCGAAATCGCGCCGATACGGACCCCCTCGTTCGCGTCGGCCTCGCTCAGGTAGGCGGCGACGCCCCCGCCGAGCACCGGCGAGAAGGGGATAAAGGAGAGCACTACCGTTACGACGGCACCGATCAGGGCGTGGAGCGAGGAGTCGGAGACCATACCTCGACCGTCGCCCGGCGGTGAAAAAACGTCTTCGGCCTAGTGCGCCCGCTCGATCACGCGCTTGGCCGCGATGGCCTTCTCCTTCCAGCCGTAGCCCGCCTCGTAGACGTGGCGTTTCTTCTCGACGAGGGCTTCCGGCGTGGCCTCCTCGAAGCCGCCACGCTCCCACGCGCCGCTGTCGTGGAGCCACTCGACGACGTTCTCTTTCGTCTCCGCCCAGGAGAGGCCGACCATCTCGTACCACGCGATCATGGCGAAGACAGCGTTGTCGTGACAGCCGGGGACGCTCCCGCGTTCGTAGATAGTCTTGATCGGGTCGCGGGTCGGCACGGACACCGCCTCGCGGTACTCCTCGGCCGGCAGGAGGCGAAGGCGGTCGTTGGCGTCGTCGACGCGGCCGTCGCGCCGGAGGCGGTCGAGGGCCGCCTTCCGGAGGGCGTCCCACTCCTCGACGGCCTCGAGGAGGGCGTCGGCGTCGACGACACCACCCGAGAGCACCGCCACCACGTCGACGTACGCCGCCTCCACCTCGGCCCACGGCGTCCCCTCGAACCGGCAGTCGCCGTCGTGGAGGCTGTTGGTCGTCCGGCACTCCGGACACGAGTAGTCGAACGTCGGCACGACCGGGTCCAGTGCGGGCGCGAACTTAGGTCGTGTGGTCCGGCCCGGTCGCCCACACCGTCGCGCTTATCCACCCCGCTACACAACCGTTCGGCGATGCGTCCCGACCCGCTCTACGCCCGGTATCCCTTCTTCGACGCGGCACGGGAGGCGGTCCAAGCGGCGGACATCTCCCCGCCGCGACTGGTCACCGAGGGCGACCCGGCCGTCGACCGCGCACGCGAACGGGTCGAACGCGCGCTCATGTCGGGCACCGTCACCTCGGAGACGCCCGAGCGCTGGAGCGACCGGGACGAACTCCTCTCGTACCCCATCGCGCGCATCCTCGTCTCGCTGGTCGACGTGCGGGCGGCCGTCGAGAAGTACGCCGAGGCCGAGGCCGCGACCGCGTTCGAGCGCCTGACCGAGGACTTCGACGCCGACGACGGCGCCGCCCTCCGGAGCGTCTCGACGCCCCGGACCGACTTGCCGACCGTACTCGAGGAGTTCGGCCTCGACGACGACGTGACGCGCCTCGACGACGACCGACCGGGCGACCGCTTCCGGGTCGACGTGACCGCATATCTGCGGTTGGCCGACCCGGACTGGGGTGCGGACTGGCGGCTGGTCAACCGCGACCTCGCGGACGGCGAGGTGTCGCTCGACCGCTCGGAACTCCAGCGTCTCCTCCGGGAGGCGGTCCGCCGACGCGTCGCCGAGGGGCTCCCCTTCGAGGTCCGGGGCAGTACCGGTGGCGACGCCATCGCGTCGGCTCTCGACGACGACGTGACGGCGCTCCGCGAGCGACTCTCCGAGCGCGAGCGACTGCCGAGCGTCGAGGTCGTCGCGCCCGAACGGTTCCCGCCCTGTATGCGGGCGATCCTCGACGACGAGGGCGACGGCCTCCCGCCACACACCGCCTTCGCGGTGACGGCGTTTCTCGTCTCGCTCGGCCTCGACACCGACGCGATCGCCGAGAGGTGGCCCGCCCTCGACGACGGCACGCTCTCGTACCGGGTGACGGTCCTCGACGACGGCGGCGCGAGCCAGTACCCCGTCCCCTCGTGTGCGACCATGCAGGCCTTCGGTGACTGTGTCGACCCGGACGAACGGTGTGAGACCATCGACAACCCGCTGCGGTACTACGCGGGCGCGGTCGCCGATGCCGACGCCGATGCCGACGATGACCTCTCTCGGAGCGAAGCGAGCGACTGACGACCGACGGCCGATCGAGACACGGGAGGGCGACTAATCCGAGAGAACGAACCCGACGCCGGCCATCACGAGGACGAACAGCGCGATGCTCCCGACGAGTGCGAGCCCGCCGGTCGAGCCCATGCCGCCGTCGTTGTAGACGGTCCCGACGCCGACGACGTAGGCGACGAAAACGCCCACTGCGGCGACTGAGATGGCTATTTTTCGGACCATCCCCTCTTCGAGTTCCATGTTCGGGAATCCGCCGGCCACGGCAAAAGGGCTTCGATGAAACTCCGCCCCCGATACCGCCGTCTCACCCGCCGAACCCCGTCGAGACGAGGGTTTAGGTGTGTCGAGCACCAAGCGAACGTGGACGCACACTCGGACCGCCGTGCCCGTCCGCCCACCCATGACGCACCCAGAACACACACCCGCGTCACTGCCGGCGACCGCCTCGAAACGAACCTTCCCGCCCGCGGGTCGATCGGGCCGCGCCCGCCGCGCCCGCGTCGAACCGATGGTCGTCCGCCCGCTTCGCGACGGCCGGTACGCCGTCGAGACCGACGGCGAGGACGGCGGCTACGTCGTCGACCTCGACGGCGTCAGTTGCACCTGTCCCGACCACCGTCGACGCGGCGCCCGGTGTAAACACCTCCGTCGGGTGGCCCTCGAAGTGACCGAACGCCTCGTGCCACCACCCGAGGAGCGGACCGCCGTCTGTGCGGTCTGTGGCGGGCGGACGTTCGTCCCCCTCGCGTTTCGCGGGCCGGCACTCTGTGCCCACCACGACCACGACCTCGGAGCCCTCGTCGCCGACCGCGAGACCGGCGACCGCCTCGTCGTCGTCGGCGCGGCGGGTGACCGCGCCGACCGCGCCGAGACCGACGACGGCCGACTCGTCGCCGACTACCCGTCGAACGCCGCGTACGGCGCACACGAACCCGTCTTTCGGGTCGTCTACCTCGACTCGCTGCGCCGGGACGCCCCGGTTCGGCAGTACGCCTTCCCGGCCTCGCGACTGCGGCCGCTCCGCTCCGGCGAGGGTGGGGGCGACGCCGATCCCTCGCCCGCCGCCGACGGGACGGCGCCGCCGACGACCGCCTAGTGCTCGTCGAGGCTCGCCTGTGTCGAGTGGCCGACGAGTTCGTCGAAGTCCGTCCCCTCCGCCAGCGCCGTCTCCTTTTTCACCCGGTAGTTGCCCCCGTCGGTCGTGTAACAGTCGCCGGGGTGGAAGAAGTACCAGTCCTCGCGGTCGAAGCGGACGGCGATCCGGGCGTTCGCGCCGAAGTTGCGGGCGAAGTAGATCAGCGACTCGACCTCCTCGCCGGTGAGGTAGATCGGATCGCCGGCGCTGGATTTCGCCTCGATGGCGTAGAAGGTGTCGCCGTTCCCGGCGAGGACGTCGGGGAGGTCGCGGTCGGTCGCACTACCGCTCGCCGGCGCGCGCATGACGGCGAAGCCCGCGGCGTCGAGTTCGTTGACGAGTTCGCGCTCCCGGCGGTCCCCCTTGCGGTTCGCGGCCATGCCACCGACTCGGCGGCGACGGCTCTTAAGTTGCCGGCCGTGGGGAGTCGGCCCGCCCCGACGCCCAACAAGTTTAACCGCCGAGCCTCGGACCCGACCCGTTGCCGTGTTCCCTGCATCGACGCGTCGACTCCGTGGTGGTGGCTTGGTCGTCGCGGCCGTCGGATTCCTGTTGACCAGATACACCGTTCTCGAATCGCTCCGTCCGGACGCGTCGCTGGTCGTGTTCGTCCTGAGCGATATGCCGGTTCTCGTCGCCGGACTCGGCCTCACCGCGTTCGGCGTCGGTCTCGCGATGAGTTCCCGCGACCCGGAGGAAACGCTCGTCGTCGCGACGTGGTGTCTGCTCGGCACCGCCGCGATGGGTGCGGTGGTCGGCCTGACGTACGCGACGGTGTGGCCGGTCGCGCTCTCGACGGCCGAATCGCGGCTGATCACAAACGCCCTCGTCGGCGGTGCGGTCGGTGGGACGTTCACCGGTATCCGGTCGGCCGGCACCCGACGGCATCGCCGGGACCTCTCCAGACAGACCAACCGCCTTACCGTTCTCAACCGCCTGCTTCGCCACGAGGTGTTGAACAAGGCGAACGTCATCGAGGGGTACGCGTCCATCGGGGCCGAGGCCGACGACGAGGGGACGTCGACCGACCGGTGGGACACCATCCGCCGACACGCCGACGCCATCGACGACACCATCGACGTGGTCGGCCTGCTGACCGAGTCGAGGGAGTCACACCCGGTCGAGCTCCGCCCGCACGTCGAGACCGCCGTCGACGCCGTCCGGACCGAGCACCCCTCTGCGGTCATCGACGTCGACGACCTCCCGGACGGGACGGTTCGGGGGACCGACCACCTCCATCTTTTGTTCGAACACCTGATCGAGAACGCCGTCGTCCACAACGACCGGTCGACCCCGGAGGTTCGGGTGACCGCAGAGACGGACGGCCCGACCGACAGCGTCCGCGTTCGCATCTTCGACGACGGTCCGGGCCTCCCCGCCAAACAGCAACGCGTCGTCGTCGACCGGATGACCCCCGAACACGACGACCCCAGTTCGGGGTTCGGTCTCACGCTCGTCCGACTCGTGCTCGACGACATCGAGGCGGATATCGACGTCGAGACGCCAGTCGCCGACGGCCGCGGGACCGAACTGACCCTCGAGTTCCGCGATCCGGCGGCCTCCGACGGCCGGCTCGGCGTCGCACCGGCCCACCTCAAACGCGGCGCCGCCGCCGGTCTGATCGCGGGTGTCGCCATGGGGCTCCCGACGCAGTTCGTCACCGGGAGGATGGACGTCATCGGGGCGCTGTACGGCGTCGACAACGTCCCAGTCGGCTGGATCACCCACCAGTATCACAGCGTCTTCTTCGCGCTGTTGTTCGTCGTCGCGACCGTGACGTGGCTGCGTGACGACGACTGGTGGACGACGACGCTTCTCGGGGGTGGGTACGGCGTCTTCCTCTGGTTCGTCGCCGCCGGCGTCGTGATGCCCCTGTGGCTCCGGGCGGTCGGCGTTCCGGCACCGGTCCCGAACCTGAACGTTCCCTCCCTCGCCACACATGTCCTCTGGGGAGTCGTCCTCGGCGGCGTCTACGGGTGGCTCCGCCGGCGGTGGCGACGGCGGGTGCGCGACGGCGGCGTGGCCGCGTGAGCGACGCCCGTCAGGTCCCGTGGTCCCACGAGTCCATGTACTCGCGTTGCTCGTCGCTCAGGCCGTCGATGGCGATGCCCTCGGCGTCGAGTTTTACCTCCGCCACCTCGCGGTCCAGTCGGTCCGGCACGTCGTGGACGCCGGCGTCGTAGGCGTCGGGGTTGGCGGCGAGTTCGCGGACACAGACCGCCTGAACGCCGAAGCTCTGGTCCATCACCTCGACGGGGTGGCCCATCGACAGCGGGCCAGCGAGGTTGACCAGTCGCCCCTCCGCGAGCACGTTCACGCGGCGACCGTCCGGGAGTTCGTACTCCTCGACGCCGTCCCGGACCTCGCGGCGGGAGACGGCCATCCCCTCGAGTTGGTCGAGGTTGATCTCCACGTCGAAGTGGCCGGCGTTCGCCAAGAGGACGCCGTCGTCCATCCGCTCGAAGTCCTCGCGGGTGATCACGTCTCGGTTGCCCGTCGTCGTCACGAACACGTCGCCCTCGCTCGCGGCGTCGACCATGGGCATCACGTCGTGACCCTCCATGTGGGCCTCGAGCGCCCGCCTGGGGTCGACCTCCGTGACGATCACGTCGGCGTTCATGCCCGCGGCCTTCTTCGCGACGCCGCGGCCACAGTAGCCGTAGCCCGCGACGACGACCGTCTTGCCCGCGATGGCGAGGTTGGTCGTCATCGCGATGTTGGTGAGTGCGGACTCGCCGGTGCCGTGGACGTTGTCGAACAGCGTCTTCATCGGCGTGTCGTTGACGGCGAACATCGGGTACTCCAGCGCGCCGTCGTCGGCCATCGACCGCAGGCGGTGGACGCCCGTCGTCGTCTCCTCACAGCCACCCTTGAGTTGGGGGATCAGGTCGGGGTGTTCGTCGTGGATGTGGGTCACCATGTCCGCCCCGTCGTCGACGGTGATGGTGGGGTCGACGCCGACGACTGCCTCGATGGCGTCGTAGTACTCGTCGGTGTCGACGCCGTGGGCGGCGTAGGAGGTGACGCCGTCGACGGCGTGGAGCGCCGCGCTCACGTCGTCCTGCGTCGAGAGGGGGTTACAGCCGGTGATAGCGACGTCCGCGCCGCCGACAGCGAGGAGTTCGACCAGGACGGCGGTTTTGGCCTCGACGTGCATCGCCATCGCGATCCGCTCGCCGGCCAGCGGTTCGTCGGCCGCGAAGTCCTCCCGGAGTTCGGCGAGGATGGGCATGTGGGCCTCCGCCCAGTCCATCTTCCGACGTCCCTCGGCGCGTGCGGCCGCGGGGTCGTCGAGACGCTCGTCTATCGTGCGTGTCATACCCCCCGTAGCGGGAGGCGGGGCAAAACGCTACCGTCTCGAACGCCCGAGCGCGCCCGCCGCGTCAGGGGTGGGCGCGCTCGACGGGTTCGAGACCGCTGGTCGGTTCCGGACCACCCGTCTCAGACGTCCGCCCGCGCCAGCAACCCGTCGGCACGCTCCTCGGCCCGCGCCAACACTCGATCCTCGTCCAGCGTCAGCACCTCGCGGTCCCGCATGAGCACGTCGCCGTCACAGACGGTGTGTCGCACGTCGGATCCGCGGGCGGCGTAGGCGAGGTGGCTCACGGGGTCGTGATCGGGGGTCAGGTGTGGTGCGTCCAAGTCGACGACCGCGAGGTCCGCGGCCGCGCCGGGTTCGATCCGTCCGGCGTCGATCCCCAACACGTCGGCACCGCCGGCGGTCGCCATCCGGACCGCGTCGGGGGCTGCGACCGCACTCGCGTCGCCCGCGGCGAGTTTCCCGAGCATGGCCGCGTCCCGCATCTCGTCGAAGGGGTCGAGGTCGTTGTTCGAGGCCGCGCCGTCGGTGCCCAAGCCGACCGTAACGCCGGCGTCGAGCAGGCGCTGGATCGGGGCCATCCCCGACGCGAGTTTCATGTTCGAGGCCGGACAGTGGACGACGCCCGTGCCCGTCTCGGCGAGGAGGTCGATCTCCGCCTCGTCGAGGTGGACGCCGTGAGCGAGGAAATCCGCCTCGTCACAGAGACCCAACTCGCGTGCCCACTCCAGCGGGCGCTTCCCCCACTCCTCGACGACCGGGTCGACCTCGTCGACCGTCTCGTTGGCGTGGTAGTGGACGGGGACGCCGGCGTCGCTCGCCCGCTCCGCCGCCAGCTCCAGCAGGTCGGGCGTGACGGTGGTGAGGCTGTGGGGCATCACCGCCGTCGAGACCCGACCGTCCGCGCTCCCGTCGAGTTCGCGGGCCATCGCGACGCTCTCCTCGATGTCCGCGCGGGCCGCCTCGTCGTCCTTGCCCGCCGAGATGGCGCCGTGGCCGAGGACGGCACGGATCCCCGCCCGTTCGACCACCTCGGCGGTGCGGTCGATCTCGAAGTACATGTCCGCGAAGGCGGTCGTCCCCGACCTGATCATCTCGAGGACGCCGAGCGCAGCGCCGGCCTCGATGTCCGCCGGTTCGAGCGCCGCCTCGACGGGCCAGATGTCCTCCCGGAGCCACCGATCGAGGGGTTTGTCGTCGGCGTGGCCCCGCAGGAGCGTCATCGCGACGTGGGTGTGGGCGTTCACCAGCCCCGGCATCACCAGGCTCCCCTCGGCGTCGAGGTCGTCGTCGCCGCCGAGGTCCGGACCGATCTCGACGATTTCGCCCGCGTCGCGGTCCACCAGTACGTCCGCGTCGACGACGGTCATGTCCGGGCGCAGGACGCGACCGTCGCGGATCGAGAGCGTCGCCATGTCTCCCACTCGCTCCCCGACACGTTAAGCGCCGGGGATCGGCGGAAAGACATTTGCCGATCGCCCCGGAAGCGTGTCGGGAATGCCCTCCCCGACGCGCAGACGTGCCCTCCACGGCGTAGCGGCGGCCCTCGTGGGCGGCGCGCTCGCCGGCTGTTCCGGCGAGTCGTCGTCGACGTCGACTCACCCGGCCAACGCCACGGCCACCGGCAACGTCGCCTTCGATCCCGAGTCGTACAGCCTCCGCAACGCCGGTCACGGGCCGATCCTCTGGTCCGACGAGCGGCCGACGACCGAGCCTGGGACGGACGACGGCGAGGGACAGAGACGCCCCTGGGATCACCACCTGTTCGTCGCCGACGCCGACGACGCGGCCGCCGTCTCCGTCGCCGACGTTGAGGGGGCCGACGGGGCCCGCGAGTTCCTCGACTCGACCGACTACGACGCCGCGACGGTGTACGTCGAACGGGTCGGCATCGGCGAGTGTTACGCACAGGACCTCTGTCGCGTCCGCTGGTCGGCGACGGGGGTAGACACCGACTACGCCCGCTACTACCGCGACGCCGACGTGGCCTGCGAGACGGACGCACGAGACGTCTTGGTGACGCTGATCCGCATCCCCGAAGCCTTCGACCCGAGCGACGTGAACAGCTACGGATCGAGTCGCGGCTCGGGCACCTGTGAGCGGAGCAACGAACACTTCCGACGCCGGCGAAACGAGACCGCCGACGGTGACTCTCGATGACCCGTCTCACTCGCCGCGGTGCGCTCGCCGCTCTCGCCACTCTCGCCGGCTGTGGGGGCGCGAACCCGCTGTCGTCGTCGGACACGACCGAACTCGACGCCGCGGCGCTCCGCGCCGCCGTGGCCGACTCGCCACCCTCGGTCCCCGACCGGCTTCCCGTGGGCGTCGGCTCCGAACACCTCCAAGCGAGCGAGCGGCGTGCTCGGACGCTTCTCGACGCCGTGCCGGCCGACCTCGGTCCCGACGAGATTCCCAACGGGGCGATCCGAGAGGAGGTCCGGCGCGTCCGCGAGGGGGCGGCCGAGCGTGTCGTACGGGCGACCGAG
This sequence comes from Haloplanus sp. CK5-1, assembly GCF_037201915.1. Taxonomy (NCBI): domain Archaea; kingdom Methanobacteriati; phylum Methanobacteriota; class Halobacteria; order Halobacteriales; family Haloferacaceae; genus Haloplanus; species Haloplanus salilacus. The sequence continues at coordinate 3,197,231 of NZ_CP147505.1, forward strand.
GCGGCGTCGCCGTTCGAGCGGCTGTCGGCGCTCGCCGGCGCTCGGGCCGACGCCCGGTTCGCCGCCGCCGCGTGGCGCGCCATCGACGCGGGGCTGACACACGAGGACGTCGCCGACGAGGCGACGGCCGTCCGCGAGGACCGGCGGGCGCTGTGGGAGCGGTGGTCGTACGTCGGCGGCGACCCAGTCGACGCGGCGCTGGTTCACGCCGCCATCGAGGACCGCCTCGACACCGCCGACCGCATCGCCAACCTCGGGCGGTCGCGCCACTATCGCGCCGGCAATCCACTCGCCGTCGGTGAAGCCGCCGAGGACCTCGAAGACGCCCGCGTCGCCGTCGACGACGCCGCCCACATCTACGACCGACAGACGACCGCGGTCGACGATCCGACCGACCTCCGGCCGCGACTGCTAGCCGCCGCCGAGTCGCTCCGCGAGGCGTTCGACGCCGAGCGCTCGGCTCTCGACCTCGTGGAGCCGGACGCGGACGCCCCCCGACCGTGGGAACCCGAGGGGGTCGACCTCTCGAGAACGCCGGTCGGAGGGGCGCTGGAGGGACTCTACCGGTCGATCCGTCCCGGGGCGCCACGGGATCCACCCGACGGGCAAACCGTCGCTCGGTCGCTGTTGCACCGCCACGAGTCGTTCGCCTCGCTGTGGGCGTTCGAGTCGCTCCGCGCCCGGGTAGCCGACGACAGTGGCGAGGCGTTCGCCGTCGACTCCGCGGACGACGTGGCGACGATCCGGGCCGACGCGGTCGCGGCGCTCCGCGCGGCCGACGCGGAACCGCGGGTGCCCGCGCTGACGCGGGCGGCGCTCGTCGACCTGACGCGGCAGGTTGCGTGGGTCGACGGCGACATCGCCGACCGCGACCGTGACGTCCCGGTTCGGGCCCTCCACCACGAGGTGTCGACCTACCTCGTCGTCGGCGCTCGGGCCCGAGAGGTTCCGCGGGCGAGCGAACGGGTCGCCGAGGCGTTGCGGTCGTAAGGGGATTCGGTCGATTCGAGGGCTCGCGGGCCGCGGACCCGTTCGATTCGAGGTCACAGTTCCCTGCGGTCGCGCTCTCCCGCCCCTGCTCCGCGGTTCGTCCCTCACCGCTCCGCGTCGAGGGCTCGGTCCCTGCGCCCTCGCCGTTCTCGCGGGCCGCCGGCCCGCTCGATCCGAGGTCGCGGTTCCTTGCGGTCACGCGACCTCGCCCCCGAAAAACAGTTCCCCCCTGCCCTCGACAGTCCGACAATGCGCATCGCCGTCCCCAACAAGGGCCGCCTGCACGATCCGTCGATCGACCTGCTCGAACGCGCCGGCCTCCACCTCGAAGGCGGCGCGGACCGGAAACTCTACGCCGACACGGTCGACCCGGACGTGACCGTGCTCTTCGCCCGTGCCGCCGACATCCCGGAGTACGTCGCCGACGGTGCGGCCGCGGTCGGCATCACCGGACTGGATCAGGTCCACGAGTCGGGCCACGACCTGGTCGAACTGCTGGATCTGGAGTTCGGCCGGTGTCGCCTCGTCGTCGCCGCGCCCGAGGACGGCGCTATCGCGTCGGTCGACGACCTCGATGGCGGCACCGTCGCCACCGAGTTCCCGCGGATCACCCGCGACTTCTTCGCCGATCGGGGCGTCGACGCCGACGTGGTCGAGGTGACGGGGGCGACCGAACTCACGCCACACGTCGACATGGCCGACGCCATCGTCGACATCACGTCGACGGGGACGACGCTGCGGGTGAACCGCCTGACCGAAATCGCGGAGGTGTTGTCGAGTTCCGTCCGCCTGTTCGCCCACCCCGACGCCGTCGACGGCGAGAAGGTCCAGCAACTGGTGACGGCCTTCGAGTCGGTTCTCGCGGCCGAGGACAGGCGATACGTGATGTTGAACGTCCCCGAGGACCGCCTCGACGACGTGCGCGACGTGTTGCCGGGGATGGGCGGTCCGACCGTGATGGACGTGGCGGGCACCGACGACGTTGCCGTCCACGCCGTCGTCGAGGAGCGGTCGGTCTTCGGCGTCATCAACGACCTCAAGGCGATGGGGGCGAGCGACGTTCTGGTCACCGAAATCGAGCGGCTGGTGGAGTGATCAGGGCGTCGGCTCCCACCGGTCGGGATCCACGTCGTCCTCCCCGCTCTCGCGGCCCCGCAGGTCGGGGGTCGTCACCGCGAGCGAGACCTCCAGCCGTCCGGTTTGCCACCGCACCCAGGCGACGATGGCGGCGGTGCCGAGTACCATCGCACACACCCCGAGCAGTCCGGCTTCGGGGCCGAACGCGCCCCCAGTGACCCACCGCGGGCCCGTCACCTCGACGGCGATCAGGCTCACGTCGACCCCGAGCCCCGAGACGGGGAAGCCGTACACCCCGCCTTGGAACAGGTTCCACGTCGTGTGGGGGCCGATGGGGACCGCGAGTTCCCCCGTCAGCACGTAGCCCGCGGCCAGCATCCCGCCGGCGAGGACGATTGAAACCGTCGAGAGGAGCGTGGCGTTCGGGTTGTTGGCGTGTGCGACGCCGAACAGAATCGAGGAGAGGCCGACCGCACCGGCGACGGCCCCGCGCTCGCCGACACAGCCGACGAGTCCCTCGGCGGCGTTCGTCAGGAGATACCCCGGATCAGCAGTTCCTCGTACACGCCGACGACGACGAAGGTGGCGACGAGGCCGAGAACGCGGACGGCGACGCCGGCAGTCGGGCGAGCACTCCCCGTCACGCGGATCCAGTCGGCGGCGACACCGACGGCGAACACCAGCGTGATTGACTTCCTCCCACGACTGAAGTCGTGGGCTCTCTCCTCGTCTCTCTGTAGGGCCGCACCGAGGGCGAGGCCGAACCCGCAGTCGACCCACCACCGTCGGTCAAACCGGAGGCCGAAGTCCCGCAGGTGGCGGCGGTCGACGTACCGCCCGGCGATCAGTATCGACAGCGTGACCGTCCCGCCCGCGAGTGCGACGCTCGTGACGGCGCTTGCGGCCGACGCGACTGTCTCGCCGACGACGGCCGCGAGGCGTGCACGGAGCCCCGTCCCGACGCTCGCCCCGGCACTCGTCCCCGTGGCGAGGAGGGCCGTCACGACGATCAGGAGGGCGACCCGGAACGGGGCGAGGGGTCGGCGCTCGGCGTCGTTCCACACGAGGGCGCGGGGGTCCATGGCCGGCAGGTGTACGGGGGCGGTAATAGGGGTTGGGTCCCCCACGGGGACGAGTATAAGTCACCGTGGACCCAACGCCGGGCGATGCACAGGCGTGCGCTCCTTCGAGGGACGGCCGCGGCGGTCGCTGTGGCGACGAGCGGCCTCGCCGGTTGTTCGGAGTCCGACCCGTCGGCGACGGCGACGGACACGACGACCCCGACGGACACGACGACCCCGACGGCAACCGCGACTCCGACTCCGACTCCGACGCCCGGCGACCGGTCGCTCCAGCCCTACCCTTCGTGGTTGATCGCCCCGACGGAGCCGACGCCACACACCTACGAGTTCACGCACCTGTCGCTGGCTGCCGTCCGCGCCGACGCCGACCCGACCTTCGCCGAGCAACTCGACACCTACTGGGAGCAGCGTGCCGAGTCGTACTTCGGTGTCGCGGTGCCCGTAGACGACATCGACGCCGTCCTCACCGTGAACCACTCGACGGTCGCCAACGAGTCGTTTCGCGTTCTCGGCGGCGAATTCGACCCCGGCGCGTTGCGGCCCGCGCTCCGCGACGCCGGCTTCGAGGCCGACGGTCGAGTCGACGACTTCCAACGGTTCGTCCGCACCATGGAGGGGCGCACCCGCGCCTTCGGCCTCCACCCGGACGTGATCGTCACGATCGGTGCGAGCGAGGGAGCGACCGACCCGCTGGCGTCGGCGGTCGAGCAACACGCGGCCGGCGATCACCGCACTGGCACCGACGAGGGGTTGGCGACGCTGATCGACCACTTCGGCGATGCCGACTACCTCACCGGCCGCGAACTCGAAGCCGACATCGACGAGGACTTCCCGCTGAACGCGGCGGTGGCAACCGGTCGTCGGCTGGACGTCCGGGGCGAGACGACCTGGTCCGAGCGGACCTACGTATTCGACCCGGCGGCGACGGTCGACCGCGAAGGGATCGAGGAGGGGATCCGACGACGACACGTCGGCCAGCCGATCGAGGAGTACAGCCGCGACGGACGGATCGTCACCGTCGCCGGCGAAGTGGAGAACTCGCTGATCCGCCTGCTGTAAACCGGAGGCCGGAAGGCCCTCACCCCCGAGGATCGAAGCCGCGCCATGCACACCAGACGGACCGTCGTCGGCGGAAGCGGAACGGAATTGACGGTCGGACTGGCCGGCTGTGGGGCGCTCGCCTCGCCGGAGCCGAGCGTCACCGAGACGGAGGTCGACGGCGGACTCGACACGCTGATCGGCGAGACGGAGGTGTACGTCGTCGTCCGGAACGACGGCGCGGCCGGTGACGTGGACGTGACGCTGGAACTGCTCGACGAGGACGGGGTCGTCCTCTACGAGGACAGCCAAACGGTGGCGTTCGAGGCCGACGAGAGCAAACGCGTGACGTTCTCGGTCGACGTGCCGGAGGAGACCGAGGAGGTCACGGCGACGGCGAGTGCGGCGTAAGGTGGGGTTGGCTCAGTAATCGAACACGCCTCGCTGTCGCTCGGCGGTTCTCATGGGCTCGGGCGGAGTCGAACCACCGATCTCGGCCTTGTAAAGGCCGCGTCATAACCAACTAGACCACGAGCCCTCGTCGCAAACACCGTCCCCCGGCGGAATAACGGTTTCTGTCTCGGATCGCGAAACGCTTACGCCCGCCGCAGCCGACCTCCCACCAGACAATGCACCGCCGAACCGTCGCCGCACTCGCCCTCGCCCTCGTCGCCGTCCTCGGTGGCTGTGCCGGGTTCGGGACGGTGCCGGACGGGAGCGCCACCGAAACGCCCACGCCCGGCGGAGACGGGACGCCCGCGGCCGACGACGCGACGCCGACGCCGACGCCGACGCCGACCACCCCGGTCTCGACCCCCGGCAGCGACTACGAGACGACGACCGTCGACCTCGTCGACGAGGACGGGACACGGCTGGCGGCGGTCGACGTCTGGATCGCGGACTCGTGGCCGAAACGATACACGGGACTGAGCGACACGACCGCGCTCGAAGACGGACAGGGGATGCTGTTCGTCCACGACCAGGAGGGGACCCACGGCTACGTGATGCGGGAGATGGCCTTCCCGCTGGATATGGTGTTCGTCGCCGGGAACGGCACGATCACGACGATTCACCACGCGCCGGTGGAGTCGGACGGCGACCTCACGCAGTACTCGGGGCGCGCGAAGTACGTCCTCGAAGTGCCGATGGGGTACACGAACGAGACGGGCGTCGAGGTGGGCGACCGGGTCGTGATCGAGGACGCGTGACCGAAAGAGCCACCGGCGGCAGGCACCACGCGTTCGCATGAGCGACGACGCACGGAGCGAACTCGAGGCACTGACCGAGCGCGAGGGGTGGCGAGTCGAGGGGTTCGCCGCCCGGGTCCACTACCGTGGCGAGGGCGACCGGTACGCGGTCGAGTACTACGCTCCGAGCGACTGCGTCCTCTACTGGAAGGTGAAAGGCGACGGCGAGACGGCGGTTCCAGTGGGCCGGGGGACGGTGCCCGACCCCCTCCGAGAGCGGGTGCGGATCGACCTCGACGCGGCGGGAATCGACCCGACGATCGAGGGGCGGTCGCTATAGGTCCGCAACCAAGTCGTCGACGAGTCGATCGATCTCCTCGATCTCCTCGGTCTGGTCGTCGACCTCGTCGGCGATCTCCTCGGTCTCGTCGACGATGCGTTCGGCGTCGTCGGTGACGTTCTCGGTCATGCTGGCGATCTCCTCGTGGCTCGCGGCCTGTTCGTCCGTCGCCTCCGCCACCTCGTCGATGCCGTCGCTCACCTCCGAGACCGACGAATCGATGTCGTCGAGGATGTCGAGGGCGTTGTCGGCCGCGTCGACACCCTCGTCGACGGCGTGGCGCGTCTCGTCCAGACTCTCGGCGGCGGTCGACGTGGACTGCCTGATCCCCTCGACCCGGCGTTCGATGTCGGCGGCGTGGTTCTGGGAGTCCTCGGCGAGGGCCTTGACCTCGTCGGCGACGACGGCGAACCCCTCGCCGGCCTCGTCCGCCCGGGCTGCCTCGATATTGGCGTTCAGCGCCAGCAGGTTCGTCTGGTCCGCGATGTCGTTGATGATCTCGACGACCTCGTCGATCTCCGCGACGGCCTCCTCGACAGCGCGGACGTCCTCGACGACGTTCTCGGTCGCTTCCTGGATCTGTTCCATGGCGGTCGCGACGCTCCGGACCGACTCGTGACCCTCGCTCGTGAGGTCGGTCGCCCGTTCGCTCGCCGTCGCCACCTGTTCCGCCGACGACGCCACCTGCTCGACCGCGGCACTCAGGTTCGATATCTCGCTCGCGACCTCCGTCATGCGCTCGTACTGCTCGGTCGTGTGGTCCGTGATATCGCGGGTCCGTCCGGCGATGTCCTCGGAACTCTCCTGGAGTTCGGCGAGTGAGGTCTGGATCTCGCTGGCCGCCTGGTGGCCGTATCCGGACTGCCTGTCGATCTCTTGTTCGATCTCGCCATCGATCTGCTCGTCGAGGGACGCATCGAGGTCGGTGGCGTGTTCCGACATGCTCACCGGTCGTCGGGGATTTCAAAAAAGCCGACGGGGTAGTTATTCACAGTGATATTCGGGGACTCCGGCGAGTCAGGCTTTTGTCCGTCGGCCGCCGAAACACGGTGATGGAGGTCCCCGGCGACGACGACCCCTTCGAAGAGCAACGGGAGCGGACCGACAACCCGATGCGTCGCCTGTTCACCACGTACGGGCGGGATCGAGCGGGACTGCTCTCGGTCAGCGCCGTCGCCAGCCTCTTCGCCCGCGTGCTCGACTTGCTCCCGCCGTTGCTGTTGGGCATCGCCGTCGACGCCATCTTCCTCGACGAGGGGCCGTTCTCGCTCCCGCTGGTGCCCGACCGGTGGCTACCGACCGACCCGGAACGGCAGTTCTGGCTGATCGTCGGCATCGTCCTGTTCTCGTTTCTGGGTGGGGCGGGACTTCACTGGCTGCGAAACTGGGGGTGGAACCGCTTCGCCCAGTACGTCCAGCACGCCATCCGGACGGACGCCTACGACGCGATGCAACGGCTGAACATGACCTTCTTCGCCGACAAGCAGACCGGCGAGATGATGTCCGTTCTTTCGAACGACGTGAACCGGTTGGAACGCTTCCTCAACGACGGGCTGAACTCCGCGTTCCGCCTGGGCGTGATGGTCGTCGGTATCGCAGCCATCCTGTTCTGGATGAACCCGCAACTCGCCGTCGTCGCACTGGCACCCGTCCCGCTGATCGCCTTTTTCACCTACCGGTTCGTCGAGAACATCCAGCCCAAGTACGCCGAGGTGCGGTCGACGGTCGGACAGGTCAACTCCCGACTGGAGAACAACCTGGGGGGCATCCAGGTCATCAAGACGTCGAACACGGAGGGGTACGAGGCAGAGCGTGTCGAGGAGGCCTCGGGGGACTACTTCGACGCCAACTGGGACGCCATCGAGACGCGGATCAAGTTCTTCCCCGGCCTCCGGGTGCTCGCCGGAGTGGGCTTCGCACTCACCTTCACGGTCGGTGGCCTCTGGGTGTTTCGCGGCGAGGGGCCGTGGCTCTTCACCGGCACCCTGCGGCCCGGCGAGTTCGTCTCTTTCATCCTCTACACCCAGCGGTTCATCTGGCCGATGGCCCAGTTCGGACAGATCATCAACATGTACCAGCGGGCGTACGCCTCCGCGGCCCGCATCTTCGGGTTGATGGACGAGAACGCGGGCATCGACGAGCGCTCCGGCGCCGAGGACTTGGTCGTCACCGAGGGTCGCGTCGAGTACGACGACGTGACCTTCGGCTACGACGAGGAGGCGATCATAGACGGTGTCTCCTTCGCGGCCGAGGGCGGGGATACCCTCGCGCTGGTCGGCCCCACGGGGGCCGGGAAGTCGACCGCGTTGAAACTCCTCCTCCGGATGTACGACGTCGACGGCGGCGAGATCAGGATCGACGGCGACGATATCAGCGAGGTGACCCTGGCGAGCCTCCGGGACGCCATCGGCTACGTCAGTCAGGAGACGTTTCTCTTCTACGGCACCGTCCGCGAGAACATCACCTACGGCACCTTCGACGCCGACGACGAGGCGGTGATCGAGGCAGCGAAGGCCGCGGAAGCCCACGAGTTCGTCACCAACTTGCCCGACGGCTACGACACCATGGTGGGCGAACGGGGCGTGAAACTGTCGGGGGGTCAGCGCCAGCGCCTCACCATCGCGCGGGCGATGCTCAAGGACCCCGAGATCCTGATCCTCGACGAGGCGACCAGCGACGTCGACACGGAGACGGAGATGCTGATCCAGCGGTCGCTCGACCGGTTGACCGCCGACCGGACGACGTTCGTCATCGCCCACCGGCTCTCGACGGTGAAAGACGCCGACCGGATCGTCGTCCTCGACGACGGTCGGGTGCGGGAGCGTGGCACCCACGAGGACCTACTGGCCGCGGACGGTCTCTACGCCAGTCTCTGGGGCGTGCAGGCGGGGGAGATCGACGACCTACCCGAGGAGTTCGTCGAGCGAGCGACCCGGCGGGGGGCGCGGGCGGACGTCGACGGGGAGGGAGACGCCGCGGGCGGGCGGCCGACCGTCGGCGACGGCGACGACTAGGCGTCAACTGCCCCGCGCACGGTGGCGCGGGGCTTGTCAGTGAACTCGACCTCTGCCGGCGTTAGTCGGACGGGACGAATCCCCGATTCGGCGTCACCGTTCCTGACTTCAGGGCGAGTTGACTGTCGCCCGTCCGCCGCGAGGACTGTAGCCCGCGACGGACGTACCGCCACCCAACATTCTTCGCACCCACGTAATCTGCATTCTGAGTTGCACCGCACGATTCACACTCGAACTCCGCCTGTCGCACTCGGTTCCCCTTGCTCGTATGCCCGCATTCAGGACACCGCCGACTCGTGTTTTTCGGGTCTACAAACTCGACGCTAATCCCCTCGGCTTCCGCTTTGTACTCCACGAGGTCAACGAGCTGCCGGTGCGCCCACTGGTGGAACTCTTTGACGGGCGGCGCACGCTCCCTGATGTGTTTCAGATTCTCGAACGCGATGTACTCACAGTCGTGTGTTCGTGCTTCTTCAAGAATCTGGTTAGCGACTTGATGGAGGTGGTCACGGAGATACCGTGATTCCCTACCGCTCATCTGCCGAATTGTCCGATGGGCGGATTGTGTACCAGTCTGCTGGAGATCACCGCGAATCCGCTCGAACTCTCGATGTCGGTGCCTGAGTTCTCTCCCCGATGCGAAGTGCGCTGTGCTGGTGGTAGCGATGTTGACGATGCCGAGGTCAACGCCGAGAACTGTCCTGTCCTCGTCGTCACCCTGTGTTTCAACCTGTTTCTCGGGCTTATCTTTGCGAAACCCGAGGTGCAGGTAGTATTCGCCATCACGCTTTGATAACGTAGACTCTGTTACTTCCCACTCGTCATCGGTGAGGTATTCGTGTTGATACCCGTCTTCTTCGTCGGGAAGGGTCAGGTCACACCGAATCCGGCCCTCGACGGTAGAAAGAGACACAGACCCGTCATCGAACAGCGTCATCGTCCGGGTATCGTATTTTACCGTGTTACTGGTGAACTCCGGTCGGGACGTTTTGTAGTGTTCATCAAGGTCTTCGATTGCGTCGACACCATCGAGTGCGGCTGCAGCCTGATGGGTGGCGAGAATTGCGTGCTGACTCCCGAGGTGTGTCTCCTCCAACACCGTGTCGTAGGCGAGGTCTTGGAGGTAGGTTTTCCGCGTCTCACCTGTGTCCCATCCGATGCGACTGCTGATGTTACAGGCATCTTTCCACTCGTTGATGGTGACATCGAGCAAGTCCTGTTGCTCGTCGGTGAGGATAGGACGGGTGATTGCGGTACGCCTCAGGTAGCCGTCTGCCACGAGTTTCAATAGATAGTAGAGGTAGTTAATAGTCCGTGGATTGTGGCAGCGAGTGTCGGCTTCAACCCCGCCCACGGTGGGGCGGGGAATCCGCCTCGCTACCTAGTTTGAAACCCCTCCGGCCCGGACGGACGGTATGCGCCTCACCGACGCCACCTGGACGGACGTCCGGGACGCCGACGCCGACCTCGCCGTTCTGCCGGTCGGCAGCACCGAACAGCACGGCCCGCACGCACCCCTCGGCACCGACGCTCTCCACGCCGAGACGGTCGCCGACGCGGGCGCGGAGCGGTACGACGGCGACGTGGCCGTCGCGCCGACGATTCCGGTCGGCGTCGCGGAGGAACACCGCGACTTCGCGGGGACGCTCTGGGTGTCGCCCGACACCTTCCGGAGGTACGTTCGTGACGTGATCGGCAGCCTCGCTCACCACGGCATGGATCGGGTGGTCGTCGTCAACGGGCACGGGGGAAACGTCCCCGCGCTGGGTGAGGTGACCGCGACGGTCTCGCGGCACGACGACGCCTACGCCGTCCCCTTCACGTGGTTCGAGGCGGTCGGCGACCACGGATCGGAGATGGGCCACGGCGGGCCACTGGAGACCGCGCTGTTGCGCGCGACCCACCCCGATCTGGTGCGGGAAGAGCGGATCGAGGAAGCCCGCGAAGAAGCGAGCGACGGTTGGGGCGACTGGCTCTCGGGGACGAACCTCGCCCACGATTCGGCGGAGTTCACCGAGAACGGCGTCGTCGGCGATCCGGGCGCGGGCGACGCCGACCTCGGAGAGGAACTGCTGGATCTGTCGGCGGACGCGCTGGCGGAACTGCTAGAGGGTGTCGAGAAACGAGCCGTCCCGCGGTGATCACTCGTCGCCGGCCTCGCCGCCGTCGAGGTCCTCCAGCGTCCCGCGGAGTTCGGGCACCGCGTTCGTGAGGTCGCTCACGTCGTCGTGGGCCCCGCCGATCGACTCGATCAGTTCCTCCAACTCCTCGATGGCTTCCGCGAGGTCGGCAGCGTCCTCGAAGGCGTCGGCGCGGTCGCCCATCGTGTACCACTTTTTCGCCTGCCGGAGGTGCTCCTCGGCCTCGCCGGCGTCGAGTGCCGATCGGAGGCCGTTCAACACCCCGAGGACGTTGTCGGCGTCGGCCGCCCAGATCTCGTCCGGGTCGGGGAGTTCCGCGCGGGCCTTCCCGAGATGTTCCTCCACGTCCGCGCGCACCTCGGCCGCCGCCTCGCCGAAGAGTTCGTCGTCGCCGAGCGTCGTCTGACTCATACCCGACGATTCGCCGCCGTGTGAGTTAAACGCACGCCCGAAAGTGAAAGTGAAATTCGAGCGTCGCCACGCCGTCACTCGACGGACACCGGGCGCATCAGCGGGTAGCCATCGGTCATCGTCATTTCGGTGTCGACGACGACGTCCTCGTACTCGATGCGCATCTCCACCTCCATGAACCGCCCCGTGAGTTCGACGTAGCCGTGGTCGCCGGCCGCGTCGAACAGCGCTGCCTCGTCGATGTCGACGTCGACCGACGCACAGAAGGGTTGGTTCTCGATAGCCTCCTCCATCGCGCGTTCGAGGCTCGCCACGCTGCCGGGCGAGACGGGCGTGCCGGCGAACTGGTGGTAGAGCGATCCGAACTTGATGCCCGCCTCGAAACAGGCCTGCTGGGTGTCGGTGACCATGGTGGCTCGACGGGCCGGTCGGGGTAAGGCCTGTCGCCGTACCGAATCGGTTGTTACTTGGGGTCGGTGGTCCCAGTACCGTCCGAATGGACGACCCGGTGTTACTGACTGGCGCGGGTGGGCGCGTCGGGCAGGCCATCCTGCACGGGATCGGCGACACCTACGACTGGCGACTGCTCGACCGGGAGCCGCTGTCGAGCGACCGCCTCCCGCTGGGCGTCGACGAGGACGACGTCGTCGTCGCGGACGTGACCGACGAGGCAGCCATGGCCGACGCGATGGAGGGCGTCGGGGCCGTCATCCACCTCGCGGGGGATCCCCGACCGGAAGCGCCGTGGAACTCGGTGCTCTCGAACAACATCGACGGCACGCAGACGGTGTTCGAGGCGGCGGTCGGGGCCGGCGTCGAGAAGGTGGCCTTCGCCTCCTCGAACCACGCCGTCTCGGCCTACGAGACCGAGACGCGAAAGCCCGAGATGTACCGCACCGACGACGACTACCGCCTCGACGGGAGCGAACTCCCCCGCCCGGGCAACCTCTACGGCGTGAGCAAGGCCGCGGGCGAGACGCTCGGCCGCTACTACCACGACACCGAGGGCCTGTCGGTGGTCTGTGTCCGCATCGGCAACCTGACCGAGGGCCACCCGCCGCGCAACTACGAACGCGGGCAGGCGATGTGGCTCTCGCATCGCGACTGTGCCCACCTCTTCGACTGCTGTGTCCGGGCCGACTACGACTACGAGGTCGTCTACGGCATCTCGGACAACGAGCGCAAGTACTACTCCATCGACCGCGCCCGCGAGGTGCTCGGCTACGACCCCGAGGACGACTCGGCGGAGTACACGCTGGCTGGCGACCCGAAAGACGAGGCCTGACACCCGTCGAGTGCCGAAAGCTACTCGGTGCTCACGCCGGAGGGGTTCGTATGGACCGCCAACAGATCATGGCCCTCGTGCTGGTCTTCCTGATGGTGTTCTCGTCGCTGGCGTACGCCGTCTCGATGTTCTGACCGCCGGGATCAGTCGAACAGGCCGGCCACGTCGTCGTACTCCCGGTCCCGGCGGTCGACGTGCCGGCCCAGTCGCCGGGCGACCAGCGCCCGGTGGGGTTCGTCGGCGGTGACGAACTCGAAGAGCGGACCGGTGAACAGCGTCCGGCCGCCGTCGGCGACTTCTTTGCGGGCGTACGCGACCGCCCGGTCGACCGTCGCCTCGTCGTAGCCGTGTTCGGCCGCGAGCGCCGGTGCGACGACGGCGACGCACTCGAAATCCAAGTCGTCGAGGCCCAGCGTCCGCCCCTCGTACCGAAGCGGCGGCGGACGGCGGCGCTCGATCACCTCGGGGTCGGCGGCGAGCGTCGCCATGGCGCGGCGCGGGGCCGCGACGTCGACACCGTGGGACGGGGAATCGAGACCGGCGAGGTAGTCGGCGGCGCTCTTCGCGAGTCCCGTCGCCCCGCCCCAGTTTCGAGTCCGGGCGTGGTGGATCGCCGCGGTGAACTGGATGAGGCCGTGGAGCAGTCGCTCGTCGTCGGTCCCCGTCGTCAGGCCGAGCCACTCGGCCTCCCACGGATCGTGTGCGGCGTGGTGTTCGCCGGCGTTGTAGAGGGCGATTCCGGACCGGAGCGCCGCGTCCATACCCGACCGTTGACCGCCGAGACTGAAAAGTCACCGCGCCGTAACGCCCATACCTTGTGGAATAGTACCATGTATTGTGACCGAATCCGAACCGGACGACCTGACCGACGCGGAACGCGAGGCGCTTCACGAGGTAGAACTGGGGGTCGAGCACCTCCACCGGGCGCACGGCCACCTCGTCTCCTTCCACCACAGCACCGGTCGGGCGATGGACCACCTGGCGGCCGCCGAGGGATCGCTTCGCGAGGCCGGCCACGAGCGGTTGGCGAACCGGTTGCGCGAGGAACACCTACCGCGGGGTGTCCTCCCGTCGTGTGGGGACGACCCGTCCGGCCGGTGGTCGTACGACGTCCTCGAGACGTTCCAGTCGACGCTCCTCGACGACGTGGTGACCTTCGGCGACCGCGTCCACGAACGGGTCGCCGACGGGCGGCGACACGTCGCCGAGCGCCGACAGGAGGCGGCGTGGAAGCGTCGTTCGGAGTCGGAGTGAACGGTCGGCGAAGCGACGGGAGCGTCCGTTCGGGGGTCGACCGTAGAACGGCGGCTACGCTCGTCGACGTAGTGTCGGCAGAAACGTCCTGACTGAGTCCCACGCGAGCAGCGAGGGACCGGAGGTCTCGCGTGTAGCCGGTCGACTGCGTCGACCGGCGACGGAGTGAGCGTGGGGCACGTCAGGTCGCGAACGAAGTGAGCGTCCTGACGGAGATTTGAACTCGCCGAGACGGTCGGCCTCGCTCCGCTCGGCCGCTGCGACTCGTCTGCTCAAATCTCCGTGTTCCCGTTTCTGCCGACGGTCGACTCGCTACGCTCGTCGACGTAGTGTCGGCAGAAACGTCCTGACGGAGATTTGAACTCCGGTCCCTGGCTCCGCAAGCCAAGAGGATAGTCCACTACCCTATCAGGACTCACTTCTCTCTACCGGGGAACGGGTTAAGACGGTTACGATCCGCGGGCGACGGTCGGTGAAAGGGATCTTTGAGAGTACGGAAGGGGTATGTCCCCGCCGACCGACGCGGGCGGTATGAACCGGCGAACCCTGCTCCGGACGGCTCCCCTGACCGCGCTCTGTGGGTGTGTGGGTGCGCCGAGCGATACCGACGACGGGATCGACGAAGTGAGCGAGCGGACGCTCCGCGACACGGGTCGGTGCGAGGATCCCGAAGCCGCGACGGTGAGCGTCTCGGGGACGCAGGTTCGGATCGAGGGTTGTGTCACGGGGCCGAACGGCTGTTCGGTCTCCAGTCTCGGGTCGGCGACGGTCGAGGAGAACCGATTGACGGTGGTCGTCACGACGCGGCGCGACGCACCACCCGACACGGCCTGCACGGAGGCGCTCGTCTACCGTGGGTACGTCGCGACGGTCGAGACGGACGGCGAACCCGCGGGAGTGCGGGTGCTCCACGAGACGCCGGAGGGGCGGCGGACGGTCGCCGAGTGGCCCGAGGATTCATAACCGAAGCCGGGACGAGAGTCGGCCGTGACCACGCACGGATCGGGAGACGGGAGCGCCGCGTTCGGGCAAGGACAACGCTTAACCGGAGGGTTCGCCTGTTGCACGGTACGATGGGTGTAATCGAGGACGTGTACGAGGACCTCGACACCGACGTGGAGTTCGAGGAGTTCGAGGCCGCCGTCCACGACAAGGTCGAGCAGATGGGGGGGCTCGCCGACGAGGAGACGGCGGCGATGCTCATCGCCCACGAACTGGAAGACGAGGAGGTGAGCGGCATCGCCGACATCGAACCAGGGATGGACGAGGTGAAGTTCCTCGGGAAGGTCGTCGGTATCGGCGAGTTGCGGACGTTCGAACGCGACGACACGGACACGACCGAGGACGACGAGCGCGAGGATGCCGAACGCGACGACGACGAGGGAGGGCCCGCAGATGGGGAGGGCCGCGTCATCAACGTGGAGGTGGCCGACGAGACCGGACAGGTCCGCGTGGCCTTCTGGGACCGAGTGGCGCAGTCGGTCGCGGACGGCGAACTCGAGGTCGGCGAGGTCCTCCGAATCAAGGGTCGGCCACAGGAGGGGTACAGCGGCGTCGAGGTGAGCGCGGATCAGGCGGAACCTGATCCGGACGCCGAGGTCGACGTCCAGATACGCGACACCTACCGCGTCGAGGACCTCTCGCTCGGCCTGTCGGACGTGAACCTCCAGGGTCGGGTACTGTCGACGGACTCGGTCCGGACGTTCGACCGCGACGACGGGAGCGAGGGACGGGTCGCGAACCTCACCCTCGGCGACGAGACTGGCCGCATCAGGGTGACGCTGTGGGACGAGAAGGCGGATCGGGCCGAGGAACTCGATCCTGACACCTCGGTCGAGGTGGTGGACGGCTACGTCCGCGAACGCGACGGCGACCTCGAACTCCACGTGGGGTCGCGGGGTGCAGTCGAGGGGATCGACGAGGAGATCAGTTACGACCCCGAGACGGCGACGATCGACGACCTCGAACTCGGCGAGACGGCCGATCTTGCCGGCGGCGTCATCGAGACCGACCCCAAGCGGACGTTCGACCGCGACGACGGGAGCGAGGGGCAGGTCCGGAACGTGCGGATCAAAGACGAGACGGGCGACATCCGGGTGGCGCTCTGGGGGGAGAAAGCCGACCTCGACGTCGACCTCGCCGACTACGTCGTCGTCACCGACGCCGAGATCCAGGAGGGGTGGCAGGACGACCTGGAGGCCTCGGCCGGGTGGCGGTCGACGGTGACCGTGACCGATCCGCCGGCGGACGCGGCGGGGGCCGGCGTGGATGCCGACGCCGAAACGGGCTCGGCGACGGGGGACGGGAGTCCGGGACTCGACGCCTTCGGCGACGATGTGGGCGGGGCGGAGACTGGCGGCGGGACCGGGAGTGCGACGGGCGCCGCCGCCGGAACGGACGACGGACCCGTCCAGTTCACGGGGACGGTCGTCCAAGCGGGCGACCCGGTCGTCCTCGACGACGGGACGGAGACGCGGAGCGTCGAGACGGACGCGAACCTCCGTCTCGGCGAAGAAGTGACGGTCCGCGGGCCGCTCCGTGACGGGCGGATCGACGCCGACGAAGTACACTGACCGCTGTACCGACGGAAAGGATTATACGCGCCACGGACGGGTATCGGGGTATGAGCGTCGAGTTACCGTTCGCCCCGGTAGACACGATCATCCGTCGGAACGCGGGGGACCTCCGCGTGAGTGCGGGTGCGGCGGAGGAACTCGCCCGGCGCATCCAGCGCCACGGGGCGGACCTCGCCGTCGACGCCGCCGAGGACGCGACGGCGGACGGTCGAAAAACGCTGATGGCCGCCGACTTCGGCGTCGAACGGGTGGTCAACCGCGACTCGCTCGAACTGCCGGTCGCGCCGGTCGATCGGATCGCACGGCTCGACATCGGTGACCGCTACCGCGTCTCGATGGACGCACGGATCGCGCTCGCCGACATCCTGGAGGACTACGCCGACAACGTCGCCTCGGCGGCGGCGACGCTCGCCGATCACGCCGACAGGCGGACGATCCAGGCCGAGGACATCGAGACATACTTCTCCCTCTTCGAATAGATGCAGTTCGGCTACAGCGAGACCTGTCTCGACCACGACACCGGCGACCGACACCCGGAGACGCCCGACCGCTTGCGGGCGATCCGCCGACAGCTCGCCCGCCGTCACGGTGTCGAGTACGTGTCGGCCGATCCGGCGTCGGCCGACGCGGTGTCGATCGTCCACGACGACGACTACGTCGACGAACTCCAGTCGTTCTGTTCCGAGGGAGGGGGCGACTGGGATCCCGACACCGTCGCCTCGTCGGGGACGTGGGAGGCCGCACTGACGAGCGCGGGACTGGCACAGTGGGCCGCGGAGCGGGCTCTCGCCGGCGACGACGGCCGTGAGACCCCCTTCTCGCTCGGTCGGCCGCCGGGCCACCACGCCGTCACCGACGACGCGATGGGGTTCTGTTTTTTCAACAACGCCGCCGTCGCCGCGGGGACGGTCGTCGATCGGGGCGACGCCGACCGCGTGGCGATCTTCGACTGGGACGTCCACCACGGCAACGGTACCCAGGATATCTTCTACGACCGTGGGGACGTGTTCTACGCGTCGATCCACGAGGAAGGGTTGTTCCCGGGCACGGGCGCGGTCGACGACGTCGGGACGGGCACGGGCGAGGGGACGACGCTCAACGTCCCGCTCCGGTCCGGCGCGGGGGACGCGGATTATCTGGCGGCGTTCGAGACTGTCGCCGCGGCCCTCGACCGGTTCGACCCCGACCTCCTCGTCGTCAGTGCGGGCTTCGACGCCCACCGTCACGACCCGATCTCGCGGCTGCGGGTCTCGACCGAGGGGTACGCCGCCCTCACCGATCGGGTCCGCGAGGCGGCCCGCGAGATGGACGCCGCCCTCGCGTTCGTCCTCGAAGGCGGGTACGGACTCGACACGCTCTCCGAGAGCGTCGCGACGGTCCACGAGACGTTCGACGGTCGGACGCCCGTGGCCGTCGACGACGACGACCCGACCGACGCCACCCGCGACCTGCTCGACCGGGTGCGGTCGACCCACGACCTCTAGGGCGTGGGGTCGAAGTAGCGCGCGAGGGCGACGCCGAACTCGTCGGCCAGCGACGCAACTGCCTCGCCGACCAGCAGGTCGTAGCCGTCGTCGAGGGCGCGTTCGACGTGTGTGCCGAGAGCCACGTCGAAGACGGCGTCGCTCTCGAGGAGGGCTTCGGGCGTGGTGAACTCGCGGTCACGCTCGACGACGTAGCGGTCGCCGTCGACGAAGGGACCGTACGCGTCGCCGTCGGCGTAGGCGTCGTAGAAGCCGGTCGCGTGCTCGCGGACGTGGACCGGCGGGCCGCGGTGCCGGCGGACGGCCGGGAGTTCGTCGACCGCGAGTTCGACGAACAGGACGGCGCGATCGGCGGCCAGGGTCGTCGACCGGATGGGTACGAAACCACGGCGGTCGAGTTCGTCGGCGATCCCGTCGAGGGACTTGCGTAACTGGGGGTAGAGTTGGTCGTCGACGATGTCGGGCGTCTCGAAGACGACGGCCACGGGGGTCGTCCCCCGGCGGTCGAGGTGAGCGCGGACGGCGTCGGCGTCGATCGGATCGGGATCGGCGGGGACGAAGAGGTCGTCGCGGGGGTCGGCTACGAGGTCCCGGGCGTAGTGTTGGAGGCGAGCGACGTTCTCCGGGGCACAGACGGCGGCGACGTTGCGCGTGGGATCGGTGGGATCGATCACGACGAGCGGGTCGTCGAACGACTCGGTGCCGTGGTCCTCTGGATCGAAGCGAACGGGCGGGTGCCAGTCGGCGGCCCCGCGGAGCAGTTCCTCGAACCCGCCGTACTCGAGGACGAGCAGTTCCGAGAGGTAACCCGAGAACCCGCGGGTCCTGAGGTCGCTCCCGTAGGCACCGATTCCGGTGAGGAAGGCCTTGAACAGGCGCACGTCGCCGGCGAGAGTCGGATCGAGGCGCTCCTGTAGGTAGGCGTCGTGGAAGGGAGTGCGATCGACCGCCGACTGGATCGCAGTCGCGTCGTCGACGTCGTAACAGGGGACGAGGTCGACCTCGAACCCCTCGAACTTGCCGGTGACGTAGGGGTGTTCCGCGTACTCCTCGCGCCCGTCGGGGAGCGCCGTCCGACCGACGGACAGGCCGTAGGCCTCCAGATCGGCGCGGTCGAGGTCGGGAGGAAAGCAGACGAACAGGTCGATGTCGCGGTCGGCGGCGAGCCACGTCCCGCGGGCGGTCGAGCCGACCTGTACGATCCGCGCGTCGACCGGGAGGTCGGCGAGGGCCTCCCGGACCCGGTCGGTCAGTGCGTCGACCGCCGATCGGAGCGCCTCGCGCTCCGCCTCGTCCGGCGTCACGCGGTCGGAGACACGCGCGACGACGGCGTCGAACTCGCTCATGTGACACCGATCCGCCCGTGCGGGCGAAAGCGTGTCGGTCGCCCCCGACCGACCGACGGGAGCGGGTGAAAGCGAAAGCCCTTTGGGCCGACTGCGACTACGACGAGTCGAGCCGTCGTAGCTCAGATGGTAGAGCACCTCGCTGTTAACGAGGTGGTCCCAGGTTCGAGCCCTGGCGACGGCGCTTCTTCAGGACTCGCCCCGATGAGCGGTGCGATCCGTCACCCCCACGTCCACCGCGATTCGAGGAGATAGCGGTAGACACCGCTGATCACGATACCGACGCCGTTGGCGACGAGGTAGGGGACGGCCGCGGCCGAGACGAGGGCGTACAGGACGCCGAGTTGGATCGGGATGGCAGAACCACGGACGATGTTCGTCTGCAAGAGGCCGTTGGCGTACTCCCGCCAGCCGTCGTGTCGTGAGGCGTGGAACGTCCACCGGTTGTTGACGCCGTACTGGAGGATGATAGTCGTCTCGATGGAGAGGGCGGCGGCCAACAGGTACTGAAGGTCACCCACCTCGACGAGCGTGCCGAGCATCGCCGTCTGAAACGCCGCCGCCGCGGTGCCGACGAGGAAGAACCGGCGGATCTGCGGGGCCTCGGGACCGACGAGTATCGCCCGCAGGAAGCGCCGAAGCATCGACGAGTTACCGGTAGCCGAGGGCCTCGAGCCGGGTCTCGATGTCGTCGTCGATACCAACGCCTTCGTCGTCGGGGTCGACGGCCTCCAGTGTGGCCACGTGGTCGCGAACGGCGTCGCAGAGACGGTCGTGGGCACGAGCGGCGGGAGTCTCGGAGTCGACGGCGTCGCCGTCGGCAAGGAGGTCCGTTCGCTGTTCCGGATCGGCCCGTCGGTCGTACAGTTCCTCGACGTCCGTGACGGTGTTCCGAATGTACACCCAGTCACGCTCTCGGGCACTCACCAGCAGATCGCCCTCGTCGAGGCGCCGCGGAATCGGTTGCTGGGTCACGTCCTCGCCGCGGACGGCAACGCTCACCACGGGATCGGCCCGCGGCGCGACGCCGTCCCGGATCGTCGGCACGAGACTCCGCCCCGTCCAGTCGTCGGCAGGATCGACGCCGAGCAGGTCACAGATCGTCGGAGGGATGGAGTCGAGGCCGACGTGGTCGGCTACCCGACCGGACTCCACGCCCGGCAGGTCGACCACGAGCGGGACGTGGATCAGTTCGTCGTAGAGCTTCGGATAGTGCGAGAGGTGACCGTGGTCCATGAACTCCTCGCCGTGGTCTCCGGCGACGACGACGGCGGTGTCGTCGCCGACGCCGGCGTCGTCGAGCGACGACAGGAGTCGGTCCAGACTGGCGTCGATCTGTCGGACCGCCCCCTGATACAGGGTGCGGAGGTCGGCGAGGGTTCGGTCGCCGACCGACCAGCCCAGTCCGGTCCTGACGTGTGCGACCAGCATCCGGACCTTGCCGACGCGCCGGTCGGATATCTCCCGGAGGTACCGCGGCGCGGGGACGTACGGCGTGTGTGCGTCCATGTAGTGGACCCACAGGAAGAACGGTTCGTCGGTCTCCTCGACG
This sequence comes from Haloplanus sp. CK5-1, assembly GCF_037201915.1. Classification (NCBI taxonomy): domain Archaea; kingdom Methanobacteriati; phylum Methanobacteriota; class Halobacteria; order Halobacteriales; family Haloferacaceae; genus Haloplanus; species Haloplanus salilacus. The sequence goes on from NZ_CP147505.1 coordinate 3,218,008, forward strand.
AAGGAGGTAGCGCCACGCTCGACGTCGAGCATACGTGAGGCGTCGGTGAAGGGCTGTTCGTCCGATCCGCCCCGCAGGATGCTTCCGGCCCGACGGAACGGCGACGTGAGGAGTTGCAGCCACGCTCCCCAGGTGGGGTGGGCAGCCACAAACTCCCCTGCTCGGCCGTCCCCGCCGCCGCCGACGAACGCGTCGAAGTCGTCGAAGCCGTCGTCGTACCCCCAGTGTTCGGTCAAAAAGCCGTTCGCGGCGTTGAATCCGCCGGTCGCGATTCCAGCGTCGTGAAGTCGCTCGGCGAGGGTCGTCGCACCGTCGACGCCGATCCGTCCGGTGTCGGCGAAGGCCGGACGCGACGCGAGGATGGAGGGAAAGGACATCGGTGTCCAGTTACCGTGGGCGAAGGCGTTCTCGAAGACGGTGCCTCGGTCGGCGACGGCGGAGAGCGTGGGCGTCTCGTACTCGCCGCCGTACGGTTCGATTGCGTCGGTCCGCAGGGAGTCGACGGTGACGAGAAGGACGTTCGAGACGGGCGTGTCTGTCATAGATGGGCGCGGCGTCGGGGCCGTCGGTGGGTCGATCCGCCGACGGTGGCCGTGGTTGTCCCTCTAATGGGGGAAGGTCGTACTCAACCTTTTGGTCTGCCGCTACAGTCCGGCACGTTCAAGATGACGGCGACGGGACGTCGGGATACGGGCCCTTAGCTTAGTCCGGTTAAAGCCCCCGGCTCATACTGGTAGACGACTCCGTCGTCGCCATGGGACACCGGGTGATCGCTGGTTCGAATCCGGCAGGGCCCATCCCACTTTTTCCTCGGTCGTTTCACTCCCTCGCAAAAACGTGGGGAAAAAGACCGCAAGAAGGATTCGAGCCCAGAGGACGAACGAAGTGAAGTCCTCGCGGTTCGAATCCGGCAGGGCCCATCCCACTTTTTCCTCGGTCGTTTCACTCCCTCGCAAAAACGTGGGGAAAAAGACCGCAAGAAGGATTCGAGCCCAGAGGACGAACGAAGTGAAGTCCTCGCGGTTCGAATCCGGCAGGGCCCATCCCACTTTTTCCTCGGTCGTTTCACTCCCTCGCAAAAACGTGGGGAAAAAGACCGCAAGAAGGATTCGAGCCCAGAGGACGAACGAAGTGAAGTCCTCGCGGTTCGAATCCGGCAGGGCCCATCCCACTTTTTCCTCGGTCGTTTCACTCCCTCGCAAAAACGTGGGGAAAAAGACCGCAAGAAGGATTCGAGCCCAGAGGACGAACGAAGTGAAGTCCTCGCGGTTCGAATCCGGCAGGGCCCATCCCACTTTTTCCTCGGTCGTTTCACTCCCTCGCAAAAACGTGGGGAAAAAGACCGCAAGAAGGATTCGAGCCCAGAGGACGAACGAAGTGAAGTCCTCGCGGTTCGAATCCGGCAGGGCCCATCCCACTTTTTCCTCGGTCGTTTCACTCCCTCGCAAAAACGTGGGGAAAAAGACCGCAAGAAGGATTCGAGCCCAGAGGACGAACGAAGTGAAGTCCTCGCGGTTCGAATCCGGCAGGGCCCATCCCACTTTTTCCTCGGTCGTTTCACTCCCTCGCAAAAACGTGGGGAAAAAGACCGCAAGAAGGATTCGAAGCAGGGCCACCCAGAATTTGCACGATGCTGGGCCACCGGGTTCGAACGTGTGACTCCCTGAAATACATATTTCCGCCTTTGAATATATGAATATGAATGTCGATCAGCCTGGAGTTCAATCATACTGTGAATGCGGGTCGCCGCTGTCGTGCCTTCGCCGACGACCGAGAGCGATGCCTCCGTAATCATTCGCTCGTTGTGGGGGCAACGCGTGGATCGTGATTGAGGGTGGATCCGATACCGAGCGAGACGACGGATAGACGACGCACGGTAGTGGTCGGTCGCGTCGTCGGAATCGAGACATCGGTAGGTCTCTGCCCGCTCACGAGCTGGGATTCGCCACAACACTTTGATCTACACTTGGTAATTGGAACGTCAGCACGCTTCCCCGTGGGTCGTTATCACTAATCGTCAACTCCCCACCGAGCGTCGTTACCACCCAATTCATCATCCAAAGCCCGATACCGAGACTGTGCTGGAGCGGCGTCTCCTCTCTCGATTCGATCACACGCCGTTCGAGGTCCGGGATACCGGGACCATTGTCCGCTACGGATATATACACGTAATCGGGATCCGACTCCCGGTCAATCGTCATAGTTACTTCTGGCGGTGACCGATCACCGTGGTCGACTGCATTCTCGACAGCCTCATCCATGGCTTGCTCGAACAGGTCTGCATTTCGAACATAGATCGGCTCGTCACCATCGATCGATGTCGTGAGTTCTGCGTCCGAATATTGCCCCTGATACGCTTCGAAAAGCGCCTCGATATTGAGACGATCCCATCGCTGTTCGTCCGTCGGGTCGTAGATCTCGCGGATGTTGTCGGTCGTTCGCGCGATCTTATGCATCGACTTTGCTTGACGCCGAATTGCTTCGATCGACGCCTGTCGGGTTTCTGCGTCTATCTCGTCAGATGCTAACAGTTCTGCGTGACCGTCGATCGCGGTCACGGAGTTTCGCAGATTGTGCCGCACCACCCGGTTAAGCACATCAATCGTCTGTCTCGTGAGCATTTTCTCGCTGATGTCCTGCATGATAGCCACGAACTGCGTTATCTTCCCGTGCTTGCCCGTCGCAGGGATGATCTTCAGTGTGACCTCGAACAGCTCTCCGTGCTTGGTCTGGTTCGTCAGTTCGGCGTCCCACACGTCGCCAGCCGTGATCTGCTCCCACAGGTCCGCATAGAACGCGTCGTCGTGTTGCCCGGATTTGAGAATGCGTGGATTGCGTCCGGTCGCCTCGGACGCCGTATATCCGGTCATCCGTTCGAAGACAGGGTTGACATACTGGATCGTCCCGTCCGGGTCGGTTATGAAAATGACTTTCTCAGATCCTTCAGCCGCCTTCTTAAACAGGGTGAGATCTTGTTTGAACCGCTTTTCGTCGGTCACGTCTTCCTGATAGCCGAGGTAACTGGTGACGGCCCCCGACTCGGCTCGAATCGGAACGATCGTCACGCGATTCCAGAACATCGCGCCTTCTTTTCGGTAGTTCCGGAGTTCGACGGTCACGGGCTCTTTGGCTTCGATTGCGGTTCGCATCTGTGCAACTGGCTCTTCACGTGTGGCGTCGCCCTGTAGGAACCGACAGTTTTGGCCGAGAATCTCGTCACGAGAATAGCCGGTGAGTTCGCAAAACCCATCGTTGACGTAAATCAGAGGGTTGTCGGGTTGAGATGGGTCTGCAATTGTGATACCTATAGTAGCGTTTGTAACTGTCCGCACACCTGATCGAACGCAGTCATGCGATCAGGTGTGTGATGACTTACAAAGGCTACTATAGCGGGGCTTCGTCCATTACTGTATTGCGGAGCAGACGCCCAACCGCAGAATCAGGATCAACAATTGGAAGCACAGAGGCCAGAACCTGTTGGGTGCCACCCCACTGTATCAGTGAGTTCACGATGATAACCCGTTGAGAGGGTGTCATAGAACAGTTCGCATACCAAAGAGCAGGGTGAACGCTGAGGTGGAATGAGTTCAGCGACCCTGCAAGATGATCCTTCGGTAGAATCGTTCTTCAATGCCGTGGAAACGGAGACGTTGGCGTTGTTCGAGCACCTCTCCTTCGAGTTTCTTGAAGGGTTCGACGTGTTCGCCCCGGCGGAGACGGGGCGAACACGAGATCTTGAGCCGCCCGAGATGATGCGTGGCTTTCTCCATTGCTATTACAAGAACATCGACGGTATCCGTCCGGTTGCACGAGAACTGAACAACACCGTTGTCTGGCTCAGCTGTAGCTTCGATCGACCGCCGTCGAGAGACGCGGTCGATCGATTCCTCACTGATCTTGAGCACGTTGTTGACCGGGTCTTCGACCATCTCGTCGAGCAGGCCGCCTTGCGGGGCCTGCTCGACTTGACGTATTCTATCGATTCAACCGACGTGAGAGCGATGCCCGCCGATCCAGACGCATCGAAGTGCTATGATCCAACCGATGACGAGTACTACTACGGCTACGGCTGCACGATCGTCTCAACCGGGCAAAAGATCCCGATTGCAGCCGAGTTCACCGAGAGCAAACAAGCACCAGAAGAGACGGCGATGCGCGTCACGCGTGACGCGCTCGCCGTCGGGAAACCGATGTGGATGCTTGGAGACAGTGCCTACGACACGCTCGACTGGCACGACCACCTGCTGGCCGCAGGGGTCGTGCCAGTCGCTCCGTACAATCCACGAAACACCGACGACCCGAAAGATATCGAGTACAGGGTAGAAGACCGCATTGAAAAACACAGCAACGACGTTCAGCTGAAGCAATCAACGCTAGACGAGACGTACAACCGCCGGAGTGGCGTCGAACGAACCAACGAATCAGTCAAGGGCTGCGGCCTCGGGCGAACGCACGCCCGAGGCCGCGTCCATGCACGAGCGCAGGTGTTCCTCGCGTTGTGTCTGCGCCTCGTCGTCGCAATCACCAACTACGAACGCGGAGACAATCCGGGAAGCACAATCATCACGGTGTGAGAAGAGTTCTATGACACCCTCCGTTGAGACTGATTGGCAGGCATCAGTAGTTCCACGGCGAGCGCCAACACGGGTTCGTCTTCAGCTTCGATTCGCGTCACTTGCTCCCGGAGCGTGGCGTGATACTCCGGCTTCACGATGTCCGTCAAAGATAGGCCGACAAGTTGGTCTTGAGACTCCGCCCCAAGAAGTGTACGGAACACGGGATCCGCATACGTGATCTCCATACCCGAGTGGATCAGAAATGAGTCCGGAACACTCTTAGATGGCATAATTGACTATTAACCGCATTAGCAGAAAACTTGGGGGTCCAGAGTTCCGAAAGGCAGTTCAGTATATGTCGTTGGGCAGTCTCGGGCAAAGAGCACATTGAGAGACCGGTTCTGGAACTCTCGTCTGGACGTCGAACCGCGGAAAATACGTGCCCTGTACTCAATACGGACGTTTTGACGTGTCACCGATCGACGGTTCAACCGGACCACTTTCGTCTCGGTCGTCGCCCTGCGGAGAGATACCGTGGAAACCGAACCGAGCGACCGACGACGACAGTGATAATATCGATCGTCAGGGATGGGTACTGTTTTAATTCCTAAGTCACGACCGGGCGCGGATCGGGTAAATTTCGTCGGTTCGAGGGATCCAGCGGCGAATTCCCTATTCAATATTTCGGTCGCGCCGAAAATGACACGATAGATAATATCAAATGGGGTGTCGGTCGTAGCGGCGTCCGTCATGGTTCGAGACAGGACCATCGCATCGAGCATCGGCATGGCACTGGGTATGGTCATCGTCACCGGATCGGCGCTGGCCGCCGGGATCACGCTGTTCCCGGCGCTCGCCCTGTCGCTGATCGGCCTGGCCTTCGGCGGGTGGCTGGGCGAGCGACAGTACCTGAAGCGCAGTTCGGGAGACAGTACGCGCAGCGCACGGACGGCCTGAGTCGCGGAGCGATTCCATCGAGCGACGTGTTCTGTGAGCGATCAGTACCGAACGACCGCATCGACGATGCCGGCCGTCTGTCCGACGCCGACGAGTCCGAGTCCGGCGACTGCGAGCGAGGGCGCGGCCGCGTAGACGCCCACACCGAGCAGAGCGGCCACGCCGCCACCGAGATAAGGGGCCGAGTCGCCGACGGCGCGGCCGGTGTAGAGCAGTCCGAGCGCCGGGAGCGCCATCCACGCGTACAGCGAGACGGAGAGTAGGGGATCGGCGTCGACGACGAACCCCACGACCCCGAGAGCCGTCGCGCCGAAGCCGACGACGACGGTCGTGCGCCAGACCCGGAGGACCCCATCGGACATGTCGCGCCACCCTGTAACCGCGAAGGTCGCCAGGAGGAGACTCATCACGACGTGCGCGACGAAGATGGCGTGAGAGGAGACAGTATCGAGGTGGGCAGCGACGACGACGGTCCAGGCGAACGGAACGAGCGCGGCGGGGGCAGTCTCGCGGAAGCGACGGAGCATACGACGTGGCTCGGTGTGGAGGGGCAAGAACGTGACCCAGCGCGGCCGGAGGTTCAAGGCGGATCGGGCGACCACCGCCATCCGTGCTCACCTTCGGTTCGCTCGCCCGCGCGGCGTACTGTCCGCGGCAGTGGTACTACGCACGGCGGGAAGGGGAGGACGACCGACCGCCGCCGGAGGTCCGCGACTGCCAGTCGCTGGCTTTCAGATACCCGACACTCAGGACGGCCGACGACGCGACGCTCAACGACGAACCGATCGACGTGTCACCGGCGGCGTACCGGGCGAGACTGGATCGGCTGGCAAAACGAGAGGAGTGGCCAGGACTCGCCGATCCGGTGGCCCGCGAGGTTCATCTGGAGGGGAAGGAGTGTCGGGGTATCGCACACAAAATTGTCGAGGGGGAGGAGGGCGAGCCACCGACGCCGACCTTCGTCTCACCGGGACAGCCACCCGAGAGGGGCGTGTGGCGCCCACAGCGGGTACGGGCAGTGGCGATGGCGAAGGCGCTCGCGTGGGAACGGGAGCAGACAGTGCCGTCGGCACTGGTGGAGTACCCGGCTCACGGCGTCGTCCGGCGGGTGGCGCTGACGACGCGCAACCGGGCGGCCTACCGGAAGACGGTCCGGACGGTCAGGGATGTCGACGGCCCGCCGCCACGAACCGACGACGAGGCCAAGTGCGACGCCTGCGACTATCGGGAGCGGTGTGGGGTTCGGACGCGGTCGCTGCGGTCACTCCTCGGTCTGTAGCCAGTCGTCGATCCGATCGGCCAACGCTCCACGCCGGTGGATCACGCCCCGTCCGGGGTCGACGACGGTGCTCTCGGTCCCGGGCGTCTCGCCGCCGTCGACCACGGCGGCGACGCCAGACCGAATTCGGTCGTCGAGGTCGGCGATCCGAGTGACGCTCCCCGCACCGGACCGGTTGGCGCTGGTGGCGGTCAGCGGCGGCGTCCGGTCGAGGAGGGCGAGCGCAGTCTCGTGGTCGGGGACGCGGACGCCGACGCGGTCGCGGCCGGCGGTGAGGGCGTCCGGGAGGGAGGGTCGGCGCTCGACGACGACCGTCACGGGACCGGGGAGAAACCGGCGCATGAACCGGACCTCGCGGTCGGTCGGTCGGGTGTGTTCGAGCGCAGCGTCCACATCGGGGACGGCGACCGAGAGGGGATTCCCACGGGACCGCCCCTTCAACTCGAATACCCGTTCGACCGCGTCGGTGTCGGTGGCGTCGGCACCCAGCCCGTACACCGTCTCGGTCGGGTAGACGACCGCACGCCCGTCTCGGGCGGCGTCGACGGCGACATCGAGGGTGTCGGGACTCATTCAGTCGACGAGCGTCCGGATCTCGTCTTCGAGGTCGTCGTACGGCGGGAAGTCGGGCCACTCCTCGGCGACCCACGCGTAACGGACGGTGCGGTCCCCGTCGAGGAGGAAGGTCGCGGGACGAGCCTCCTCGATACCGGCCATGCCGTCGAGGTCGTTGGCGACGCCGTAATCGCGGGCGACGCCGTTTCCGGGGTCGGCGAAGAGGTCGAAGTCCATGCCGCGCTCCTCGATGAGTCGCTTGTGGGCGTACGGAGTCGAAATCGAGACACCGACGACGGTGAGCAGGTCGCCCAAGTCACGGTCGCGGAGTTCGTTCCAGATGTACGTCGCGGGGAAGGAGCCGTCCATGGGGTAGAAGACGAGACAGACCGGCCCCTCGTCGGTCAGGTCGGAGAGGGCGGCGTCCTCCCAGAACTCCTCGTTGACGAGCGGGCGGGTGAAGTCGGGGGCAGTCTCGCCCTCGGCGACGTGGTCGGTGTCGGGTAGGTCGACGACGTCGAAGTCGACCATCAGCGCGCACCCCTGTTACCGTCGCCGTACGTCGATTCGAGATACTCGACGACGTTGGCGGACTCGGACATCGTCACGCCGGTTCGCTCGTCGACGATGGCGGGCACCGGACGGGAGCCCGCGACTCGCTTGACGACGTTGCGCTCGGAATGCATCGGCTCGACGAATCGCGAGGTGTAGTCGAGGCCGAGGTCGTCGAGCGTCCGGACGACACGTTCGCAGTAGGGACACGCCTGTAGTCGGTACAGGGTGATGGGTGGGTCACTATCCGGCATAGGCTGGCGTACGGCAGGGGGCAGCCTAAGCCCTTCGTTCGGGTCGAGACGGCCTGAGGGTAACGCTTAATTCGGGCCCGTGAGTATGATGGGTAGTTCCATGGGTTTGTCCCCGATAGCGAGCGCCGTCAGACACTCTCTTCCGGCGCAGATAGCCGATATCGTCCCGCTGACCGACACGACGATCACGATCGCCGGATCGGTCGCGATCATCGTGTTGATCGGCCTGTCGGCCTTCTTCTCCTCCTCCGAGATCGCGATGTTCTCCCTGGCTCGTCACCGCGTCGACTCGATGGTCGACGACGGGGTCCCTGGGGCACGGGTCGTCCAGGAGTTGAAATCGGATCCCCACCGACTCCTGATTACGATCCTCGTCGGCAACAACATCGTCAACATCGCCATGTCCTCGATCGCGACGGGCGTTTTCGCCATCTACCTCTCGCAAGGACAGGCGGTGCTCGCGGCGACGTTCGGGATCACGACGCTCGTTCTCCTGTTCGGGGAGAGCGCACCTAAGTCCTACGCGGTCGAGAACACCGAGTCGTGGGCGCTCCGGATCGCCCGCCCACTCAAGTACTCCGAACTGTTCCTCATGCCCCTGGTCGTCGTCTTCGACCACCTGACGCGAGTGGTCAACCGCATCACCGGTGGGCGGTCGGCCATCGAGACCACCTACGTCACTCGCGACGAGATCCAGAACATGATCCAGACCGGGGAACGCGAGGGCGTCATCGAGGAGGAGGAGCGCGAGATGTTCCAGCGCATCTTTCGGTTCAACCGCACCATCGCCAAAGAGGTGATGACGCCGCGCCTCGACATGACCGCGGTGCCGAAAGACGCCGCCATCGACGAGGCCATCGAGACCTGCGTCCAGAGCGACCACGAGCGCATCCCCGTCTACGAGGGCAACCTCGACAACATCATCGGCATCGTCACCCTCCGGGACCTCGTTCGTCAGCAACACTACGGCGAGCGGAACGTCGACCTGACCGACGTCGTCCAGCCGACCCTCCACGTCCCCGAGTCGAAGAACGTCGACGAACTCCTCGAAGAGATTCAGGAGAACCGAATGCGGATGGTGATCGTCATCGACGAGTTCGGGACGACGGAGGGCCTGATCACGATGGAGGACATGGTCGAGGAGATCGTCGGTGACATCCTCGAGGGCGACGAGGAGGAGCCCTTCGAGTTCGTCGGCGACGACGAGGTGATCGTCCGGGGCGAGGTCAACATCGACGAGGTGAACGAAGTGCTCGATCTGGACCTGCCGGAGGGCGAGGAGTTCGAAACACTCGCGGGCTTCATCTTCAACCGGGCGGGGCGACTCGTCGAGGAAGGCGAGACGATCGACTACGACGGCATCACGATTCGCATCGAGCAGGTGGACAACACCCGGATCATGAAAGCACGGATCACGATCCCCGAGGCCACGGACACGGAACTCGAAGAGACGGAAGCCGAGGTCGAAGGGTAGGCGTTACACCACGAGGGCGTCGAGGGCGACGAAGACGCCGTAACTGAGCGCGAACGCGAGGACCAACGATCCGGCCCACGCAAGCACCGTGTACGCCATCTTCCGACGGCTGACGCCGCCGCCACCGGCAGCGTAGCCCGACCCGATGATCGCCGAGACGACGATTTCGTTGAACGAGACGGGAATCCCGAAGGCGACGGCAGCCTGCGCTATCGCGAAGGAGGGAATGAGCGCCGCGATCGACCGCCGAGGGCCAAGCGACGAGTAGTCCTGTGCGAGCGCCTTGATCATGCGCGGCGCGCCGGTCCAGGACCCGAGTAGGAGTCCGAACCCACCCCCGGCGAGCACCGCCCACAGGGGGACGGAAACGTCGTCGAGTAGCGGGACGAGCGGTCCGATCGCCAGACCGACCTGACTCCCGCCGGCCGAGAACGCGACCAGCCCGCCGAGCGAGAGGAGGAAGCGCCGCTGTGTCGTCTCGGGGTCGGTCACGAGTCCACGGAAGAGGACGGCCGCCACGAGGATCGCACAGCCGACGGCGGCCGCTGCCGTCCCCCCAGGCACGGCAGTTCCGAGGGTACTCGCGATCGATCCGCCTTCGCCCGCGGGACCGAGCAGAGCGAACTCGATCGTGGCGACGAGCGCCCCGACGGCACCACCGAGACCGGCGATGGCGTAGCGTTCCGGAACGGACGGGAGACGGAGGAGCCGCGCAGTAGCGTACGCCGCACCGCCGCCGACGAAAGGAGTGAGCACCCACAGCGTCGCGATCTGTCGATACTTCGCCCACGCAGGATCGCCGCCGAGAGCCAGCCCGACACCGACGACCGCCCCGGTGACGGTGAACGCCGTCGCGATGGGGTAGCCCGTGAAGACGCCGATGGCGACGAGGACGGCGGCGGTGAGCAGTCCGACGATGGCGGCGGTCGCCGTCAGAGAGACGCCACTGATGAGTTGGGTTCCGACGGCTTCCGTGACGTTCGCGCCCTGCAAGACCGCGCCGGCGAAACCGAGCAAGCCGACGAGGAAGCCGGCTCGCATCACCGAGATGGCGTTGGCTCCCACGGCCGGTGCGAACGGCGTCGATCCGGAGGACCCGGCTCCGATCGCCCACGCCATGAACAGACTGGCGACCGCGGCGACGACGAACGTCAACAGTGTTCCGGTGGCGACCATCAGTTCGCTCCCCCCTCGGAGGGGTGGATACTAACCGGTGCCGGCCGCACGGAAGCCCTGGGCACGTCCACCACTACCGGTATCCCTCGTCGTACCCCTCGCGAAGCGAGAGCAACGTCCGGCGGACGAGCAGGTAGGCAAAGAAGACGAGCAACAGCATCAGCCCGACCAGTCCGAGGAATATCGGATCGCCGAGGAGGTCCGACAACTGGAGGGAACCGGCGGGTGGCTGCATGAACGAGTCGTGAGTCGGGTCGCACAAAGCCGTTTCGCCGTGGGTCGACGGACGGCTGTCTCCGGGATGTAGCGTCGATAAAAAAACCGCGTCGGGTGACCGCTACCGGCGGTCAGTCGTGGCTACTTATTCGTCGCGCCGGGTGGCCAGCAGTGCCGCCGCCAGCAGCGCGATGACCGCGATGACCGCACCGAAGCCCGGCCCGCCGCCCTCCGTGGGCGTCGCCGTTGCCGTGTCGGTCGGTTCCGGCGTGTCCGTTGCCGTCGGCTCGGGCGTGTCCGTTGCCGTCGGTTCCGGCGTGTCCGTTGCCGTCGGTTCCGGCGTGTCCGTCGGTTCCGGCGTCGCAGTCTGGCGGTTCTGGACGATCTCTACGCTTTCGACGTCCTCGTTGAAGGCGTCGTCAGCCACGAGTTCGTACGTGCCAGTCTGGACGTCGTCGAGTTCGAGCGAGACCATGTACTGTCCGTCGTAGCCCCACTCGTCGGTCGTGCTCAGCGCGACCGAGTCGCCCTCGTCGGTGCTGAGCTCGACGGTGATCGAGTTGTCGTCCGGTCGCAGGTTGGTCGTCCCCGCGACGACCATCGTGTCGTCGACGGCGATCGGGTTGACGCCCGAGGCTTCAGCGCCCTCGGGGTAGACGCTCTGGATCGAGGTCGACGATTCCGCGAAGCGGAACTGCGCGTTGACGATCCGGTCGTCGCTCGCGACCGCTTCGACCGTCTGGTCGAGGAAGCGAGCGCGCATCTGGTCGCCCGTCAGACCCGAGCCAGACAGGTTGTCCTCGACGAAGTCCGCGAGGTTGCCGCTCGGGAGTTCGCCGTCGCCGTAGTCGCCGTCACGACCCGACGTCAGGATGTGAACGCTGGCCTGACCCGTCGCGAAGCCGTCGGGGCCGACGACGTTGACTTCGTCCTCTTCGAACGTGTTGTCATCGTCGACCGAGATGGTCTCGTGGTTCGCGTTCCCGCGGTTGTCGAAGAACACCACGTCGACGTCCTGGTTACCCAGGGCGGTCCCCGAGATGTTCACGTCACCGTCTTCTTCGGCCACTTGGCCGCCGACGGTCTTGACGTTCGCGCTCAGCTCAGTGTCGACCACGCGGAGCGACGACTGGCTGCTCGTGCCCGTGTTGAACTCCGAGACCGGCACGGACGGGTCGACGTTGTTGCTGCCACCCACGTCGGCCGTGTCGATCACGCCGAGTCGGTAGCTCCCGGGCAGCGAGAGGATGTTGTTGCCCGGCTCGTCGTCACCCTGCGAGAGGATGACGTCTTCCTTTTCGAACGTGCCGTCGGCGTCGACGCCGATCTCGCCGTCGGTGCCACTGCTGTCACCGTTCAGGTCGATCAGCTTGTATTCGCCGTCGCGGCGGATGTACAGCGACACGTCGTCGATGCCTTCCGAGGCGGTCCCGTTGACGTCGATTTCGCTGCCGACAACGTAGGTGTTGTCGGGCGTGTTGAGGGAGACGCTACCCTCTTCGACGGTCAGCGAGGGGTCGTCCTCGGAGCTGGCCGGGAGGTTCGGCACTTCGTCACCGGCCGCGTAGAGGTCGAGGTCGACGTCGGTCGTGTCGAGGTTCGTCGTGTCGACCTGTCCGCGCGCGATACCGGTGTCGTCGTCGATGGTCAGGTTCGCGTACGCGTAGTTGACGTCCGAGACGTCTGCACCGGACGGAAGAGGGTCACCGCTCTGGTAGACTTCCGTGTCGTTGACGACGACGCCGACGGAGTCCGTGTCGCCGACCTGACCGAAGACGCGCCGTGCGTCGCCGATCGTGACGCCGTCACGGAGGTCGTCGGAGTCGATGGTGACGACGTGGTCCTGGCCCGCGTTCGAGCCGCGGACCGAGAAGGTCACGTCGTTCCCGCGCGTGACCGAGTCTTCGTCCAGGTCGAGCGTGACGTCGTCGTCACCGGTGACGGTGACGGTCGTCGACTCGACGGCCTGACCGAAGTCGAGGTCGTCGGAGCCGGCCACCTCGATGGTGTAGGTACCCGTCCCGAGGTCGGTGAGGTCGAGCTCCCAGCCGACGTCACCGTCCGAGCCGCTACCCGCCTTGATGGCGTTACCGGTCGCGTCGCGGTCGGAGATAGCGTCACCAGTGACATCGAGGCCGCCCTCGTTCTCGACGGTGAGTTCGAGGTCCTCGGCCTGATCGTAGTTGTACGAGGCGTTGACCGAGAGGTCACCCGAGCCGCTGACGTCCGATTCGCCCTCAGGGACCGAACCGCCCGCGATGTCCGCGTCCTGGCTGTTCAGGACTTCGAGCTCGTCGACCTGCGGTCGCAGGACCGTGACGCCGAAGCCGCCGTCACCGTCGGCCGGACCGTTGGCGTCGTACTGACCGGTCGCCTGATCCTGATCGATGGGGGTCGTGAGGGTCTGACCCTCGGCGTCACCGCTGGACCCCGTCAGGGACGTCCGGCCGTTGAAGTCGATGTCTTCCTCGCCCTGGAAGACGGTCGCACCGGAGAGGATGGTGCCCGTACCGTCTTCGGTGTTGAATTCACCGACTTCACCGTTCGAACCGGCGCGGGTCTCGCCGAAGTTGATCGTGACGTCACTACCAACATCGGTGCCGCCCGCTTGGATGTTACTGGTCGTCGTCCCAGTGCCGGAGACACCGGTGTAGTCAACGGTGATAGTACCGTCAACGGTGAATTCGCCACTCGCGGGCGAGTTCGTTGTGGTAGTGTCGTATTCAACCGTAGCGGCGTCGCCAGTTACAGTAACATCGCCGCCGGTTTTGTTGGTGACTGTCACATCAACGTTGTCAATTGTTCCTGAAGTGGAAGTCAGGTCAATTGACTCAGTGTTTTGTACGCTCGACGCTGAGACGTTGAATGTGATGTCGTGCGTTACTGTTGTGTTTACAACCGAAGTCTGAGTGAGTGTGTCGTTGCCCGCAGTATAATTAGTGGTTGCAGCAGCCGATCCCGACAGCGCCACGGTACCAGCGAAGACGCTGAATACCATGAGCGCCGCGAGGATCACTGCGCGGGCTTTGTCGTTATAGTCTGTCATGTTTTTGCGTTGTTGTCTGCATCGGCAATCCAGACGGGGTCTTTCATGCCGGGTTCGTGGTCTGACTGATCGCCAGCCTATCCACGGGTAGGGGTGTTCGAAATGAAAGCCGAGTGTGGTAAATACTTTGTGTTCAAATCATGCGTGTGTCAGACGGTGCCAATGGGCGTCTCAGCCCGATTCCGGGGCGATTCGTGAACTGGTATATGCCTTGTGTGTAGGCGGGTCGCGACGGCGGGGCGTGGCACTCGGATCGAGGGGGACGGGAGGGAGCGAGGAGAGTCGGCGACCCCGCGCGAATCGGCGGGCGACCCCGCTGGTCGGTTCGGTGAATTCCACCGACGGCGGAAGGCTACAACGGCCGTTTGAGCCTACGGTGTGTCTATTATCCCATCGGGCGTAGGGTCGGTCGCGTGGTCCCCCGACCACGCTTCGGCCCTCCACTTCGTGCTGGTGTGTCCCGACGAGCGATCAGCCGACGCGAAACCGGTCGAGGACGTCGCCGTCCGGGGTTCGAAGCACACCGACGAGCCCCACGTCGGCGTCGGCGTCCGCGTTCGCGTCGAACGGGGTGACCCCGGCCGGTCGGTCGTCGCCCCCCGGCGTCCACAGTTCGGCGTGGCCCGGGCGGTTCCCCCGCGGGTCGGCGTAGCTCCCCGGATTCAGGAGCACCGGACCCGTCTCGGGGGCGTCGACCGACGGACGGTGGGTGTGGCCGGTGACGACGAGGGCCGCGCCGCGCTGTCGGCCGAAGAGGGAGCGGGCGGTCGCGCCGCCGCGCTCCGTGTGCGTGACCGCGATCCGAACGCCGGCGTAGGTCGTGGTGGCGGCCGAGGGGAGTCGCTCCCGGACGGCGGCGGTGTCGGCGTTGCCGTGGACGGCGACCAGTCGGTCGGCGCGTTCCCGGAAACCGTCGAGGACCGAGGGCGTCGTGAAGTCGCCGGCGTGGATCGCGAGGTCGGCGGCGGCGAGGGCCTCGCGGGTCCGACCGGTCAGTCGGGGGTCGTCGGTGCCGTGCGTGTCGGAGCAGACGACGAGCATGCGGGAGCGTCGAGGCGGGCGGGCAACTCGGTTGCGGTCCGTACCGAGGACGGACCGCGGTCGGACACGCGACGTCGCACGGAGCGAGGTATCACTCCAGCGATCCGAGGGCCGTCTCGACACGGTCGACCGCCGTCTCCACGTCCGATCGGTCGACGTCCAGATGCGTACAGAACCGGACGGTTCGATCGCCGAAGGGACCACAGGCCACGTCGTGGGCGGCGACTCGGTCGACGAACCCCTCGGGGTCGAGGCCCGTCCCCGAGACGTCGGCGACGACGATGTTGGTCTCGGGCGTCGGGACGGAGAGACCGTCGACGGCGTCGAGACCCTCGGCGAGGCGGGCGGCGTTCTCGTGGTCGGTCGCGAGGCGGCCGCGGTTCTCCAGTGCGAGCAGTCCGGGCGCTGCGATCATTCCGACCTGTCGCATCCCGCCGCCGAGGAGTTTCCGGACCCGTCGGGCCTCGTCGACGAACGACTCGCGTCCGGCGAGGATCGAGCCGACGGGCGCACCCAGCCCCTTCGAGAGACAGAACAGGACGGAGTCGACGGGGGCGACCATCTCTTCGGCGTCGACGCCGAGGGCGACACAGGCGTTGAACAGGCGCGCGCCGTCGAGGTGGACGGGCACGTTGTGGTCGTCCGCGGCGCCGGCGACGGCGCGGACGTGGTCGACGGGCACCGCCACGCCGCCGCGGGCGTTGTGCGTGTTTTCGAGGGCGACGAGGCCGGTACCGGGGCGGTGGAGGTCGGCCTCGTGACAGCTCTCGTGGACCTGTTCGGGCGTGAACGCGGCCCGGTCGCCGGCGTCGACGGTCCGGGTCTGGAGGCCGGCACCCCGGGCGAGACCACCCACCTCCCACCGCACCATGTGGGCCTCGCCGTCCACGAGGACTTCGCTCCCGGGGTCGGCGTGGACGTACGCGGCGATCTGATTGCCCATCGTCCCCGTGGGGACGAACAGCGCCGACTCGCATCCGACGACGTCGGCGGCGCGGCGTTCGAGGTCGTTCACCGTGGGGTCGTCGCGGTAGACGTCGTCGCCGACGGCGGCGTCGCGGGCGGCGTCGCGCATCGCGTCCGAGGGGCGGGTCACCGTGTCCGAGCGGAGGTCGATCATACGTCGAGTCGGTGCCGCCAGATCAAATAGCTCCGGGCGGTCGCGCGGGGGTCGCCGACCGGCACCGGGAGGGCACACTCCGAAAGGCTTTGCCGCCCGCGCGGGAACGCACATGCATGGACCCGCGCATCCGCACGCACGCGGAGACCATCGTGGACCACTCGACGAGTATCGAGTCGGGCGACGACGTCGTGATCAGCATGCCCGCCGTCGCCGAGGACCTGGCGGTCGCCCTGCACGAACTGCTCGGCGACCGAGGAGCGAACCCGGTCTACCTGCACAACTCCGAGCGGGCGAGTCGGGCGTTCCTCCGGGCGAGCGACGACGACTTCGAGACGCCGGCCCACCAACTCGCGCTGTTCGAGGAGGCCGACGCCTTCGTCATCGCGCGGGGCGGCCCGAACGTCTCCGAACAGGGCGACGTGAGTCCCGAGACCAACGCCGCCTACCGGCGGGCGATGCGGCCCGTCCTCGACGAACGTCTGGAAAAGCGGTGGTGTCTCACCCAGTTCCCCTCCTCGGGCCACGCCCAACTGGCGGGGATGAGCACCGAGGCCTACGAGAACTTCGTCTGGGACGCGGTGACGCTCGACTGGGAGGCCCAACGCGAGCACCAAGCCCGGATGGTCGAGATCCTCGACGGGGCCAACGAGGTTCGGATCCGGAGCGGCGACGAGACGGACGTCACCATGTCGGTGGCGGGCAATCCGACGCTCAACGACTACGGCGAACACAACCTCCCTGGCGGCGAGGTGTTCACCGCGCCGGTCAAGGAATCCGTCGAGGGATACGTCCACTTCGACCTCCCGCTCTACCGAAAGGGCAAGGAGATAGAGGACGCACGCCTCCGGTTCGAGGACGGCCGCGTCGTCGGCCACAGTGCCGAGCGCAACGAGGACGTCCTCACGGGGATCCTGGACACCGACGAGGGCGCGCGCTACCTGGGCGAACTCGGCATCGGGATGAACCGCTCGATCGATCAGTTCACGTACAACATGCTGTTCGACGAGAAGATGGGCGATACGGTCCACATGGCGGTCGGCAACGCCTACGCCGACACGGTGGGAGAAGAGAACGAACGCAACGAGAGCGCCGAACACGTCGACATGATCGTCGATATGGGCGAGGACTCGGTCATCGAGGTCGACGGCGAGGTCGTCCAGCGAAACGGCACGTTCGTCTTCGAGGACGGCTTCGAGTAGCGGGGGGCCACTAATCGAGCGGGGAGCCCCCCCGACGCGCCACCTGCCCGCCCACGTGCTACCGCCCGTCCGACCGTGACGCGACGACGGCCGACCAGGTGGCACTCGACAGCGTATTCTCAGGATGTGGAATATTGTGACAGTTTGAAATACCCGCTAAGCGAAGCCCGGATATGGCAACGAGTGAGAGCGGTTCGACGGAGGGTGGCTCGACGGCCGGCGAGGATTTCTCACAGGGAATCGTCGATGGCAAGCAACTCCCGGAAGACCAGCTCTGGAACGTTCTCACGGACAACCTCCGGCAGATAATGGAGTCGACCGGTGCGGCGATGCGGATTCTCGATATGGAGTTCAACGTCGTCGTCGAGAACAAGCAGATGAAGGAACTCGGTGGCGTCGACGCCGAGGAGAGCGAACTGGTCAAATGCTACGACCAGTTTTGCAACCCCGAAGTCTGTGGGACGGGCAACTGCACGCTGAAACAGATCGTCGACGAGGGGCGAGAAGAGATTCGTGTCCAGGTCGAAAAGGAGAGTTACGACGGGCGTGTCGTCCCGACGGAACTCGTCGTTCGACCGATTCGCGACCGGGAGGGCGACGTGGTCGCTATCAGCGAGACGTTCCGCGATATATCCGACCGGAAGGAAGCGACACGGAGTATCAAATCCGCGGTCGACGAACTGAAACAGTCGGCCGAACAGGTCGCAGAGAATTCACAGACGATTAGCTCCCAGGCGACCGACCAGTTGGAGTCGGTCACGGAGGTCTCGGAGGAAGTGTCGTCGCTCAGTGCGACCGTCGAGGAGATCGCCGCCACCGCCGACGATGTCAAGTCCATTAGTGAACGGGCACGCGAGGAGGCCGAGGCCGGTGAGGAAGACGTCGACGAGACGATCGAGATTATGACAGACATCGAGAGGGCGGCCGCGGACGTGACCGACGACATCCGCGAACTCAACGAGAGCATCCAGCAGATAGACGAACTCGTCGACGTCATCAACGACATCGCCGATCAGACGAACCTACTCGCACTGAACGCCTCCATCGAGGCGGCTCGGGCCGGCGAGGCGGGCTCTGGATTCGCCGTCGTTGCAGACGAGGTCAAGTCACTAGCAGAGGAGTCCCAGAATCGAGCCACCGAAATCGAGGAAATCGTCGGCGAGATCCGCGAGGACACCGCGGATACCGTCGAGAGTCTCGAAGGGACCAACGACGTCGTCCAGGAGGGAGCAGAGAAAGTACGCAGTTCCGGCGAGACGTTCAAGAACATCGCCGAAGTGGTCGAAGACGTCTCAGACGGCGTCACAGAGGTGGCAGACGCCACCGACGACCAGGCCGCAAGTACCGAGCAGATAGCGAGCATAGTCGACCGGACCGCGGAGGACTTCGAACGGGTCGCCGACGAGGCCGAGTCCATCGCGGCAGCGAACGAAGAGCAAACGACGAAGATACGAGAGATCAGTAACGAGATCGACGAGATGAACGCACTCGACGTCCAGAGCGAACTCTGACCGGTGTCGCACGCAGCCGACGCCAACCGCGTCGGCAAACGATCCGGGAGAGCCGAACTCGTCTCGACGATCGGCGAGTCCATCTTTCGACCACGACGATCGCGTTACCTCACGGTGATCCCGGTACCGAGGTAGGGACAGTCCGTTGGGCAGTCCTCACGCGTACCGACTATGACCGCGCGTTGTTCGGTCCCGACCCTTCGTTCGTGGTTTGGGTGTCGGCAATTCCGCGAGGTCGTTCGCACTCGAATGATCGCAGGAAACTCGCCAACACGCCAGACACCGGCCCCAGTCCTGCAGTTTCAACAGAGCAGTGTTTTTCAGGTCCCGCCGCGGAGACGGAGGTATGCCCACGACGGCGGCGAAAAACCGGTGGTTCGTCGCGGCGTCGGCGATGCTGATCCACCTCTCTATCGGGTCGGTGTACGCCTACAGCGTGTATCAGCGACCACTCCAGGAGACACAGGGGTGGAGCATCGCCGACGTGACGCTGGGGTTCACCCTCGCCATCGTCACGCTCGGCCTGTCGGCGGCGTTTCTCGGCCGGTACGTGGAGCGGTACGGACCACGCGTCGCGGGGACGGCCGCGGCCGTCGGCCGTCCTGTTCGCCGGCGGAACGATACTCGCGGGCGTCGCCGTCTCCCGGGGGAGCCACACGGTTCGTGTTGACCTACGGTGTCGTCGCCGGTACGGGGCTCGGATTGGGGTACATCAGCCCCATCTCGACGCTCGTGAAGTGGTTCCCCGACCGACGGGGGCTGGCGACCGGCCTAGCCGTGATGGGGTTCGGCGCCGGCGCGCTGGTGAGCGGCCCCGTGGCGAACGCCCTGATCGAGGCGACGAGCATCCCGACGACGCTGTACCTCCTCGGGACGGCCTACTTCGTCGCGATGGCAGCCGGGGCGAGTTATCTCGCACCGCCGCCGGAGGGGTGGGTTCCAGCCGGCGTCGACCCGGACGACGTCGTGGAGGCGGACAGCCACGGCGTCGTCGTCGCGACGGACCTCGAACAGTTGAGCGCCCGGGAAGCGCTCCGGACGCCACAGTTCTACCTGGTCTGGGTCGTCGTCTTCATCAACGTCTCGGCGGGGATCATGCTCCTGTCGGTGGCATCGAACATGACACAGGCGATCACGGGAGCGAGTGCGGCCGTCGCCGCCACGGTCGTCGGCCTCATCGGGGTGTTCAACGGGGCGGGACGGATCGTCTGGTCCAGCCTCTCCGATTACCTGGGTCGAACGACGACATACGGCGTGTTCTTCGCCGTCCAGATCGTCGGCTTCCTGGCACTGCCCACCGTCACCACCGTCCCGGCGTTCGCGGCGGTGTTGTTCGTCATCGTCTCTGCTACGGCGGCGGGTTCGCCTGTCTCCCGGCGTATCTCGCGGACCTGTTCGGGACCGATGAACTCGGCGCGATCCACGGCTACACGCTCACCGCGTGGTCGGTGGCCGGAGTCGCCGGCCCGACGCTCGTGGCGCGGGTCGTCGAACTGACCGGCAGCTACGCGCTCGCCTTCTACGTCGTCGCGGGCGTCCTCACGGTCGGCCTCGCCTGTGTCGGGGTGCTCCGCTGGCGGGTGGCCGTCGTCCGCCGGGCGCGACTCCGGGGGACGCCACATGGCGTCCACCGCTGACCCGCGGGGGGTGTTCACTCCCAGTCGACTTGGAGTTCGAACTGCTTGTTCTCGACGACGGCGTTCAGGACGACGCTGGTGTTGGACTCACGGATGTCGGCGTCGGTCAGCAGCGTCTTGATCTGTTCGTTCATGCCGTCCGTGTCGCGGAACTTGCCGACGGCGATGACGTCGTAGTCACCCGTGACCTCGTAGACGCTGACCATCTGCTTTTGATCGCGCAGGCTCTCGGTGATCCCGGGCAGGGCGCTTCCCTCGACTTTCAACTGGAGGATAGCCGTCACGTCGTAGCCGAGCGCGTCGTAGTTCACGCGGGGCGTGTACCCCTCGATGACACCTTCGTCTTCCAGGTCACGGAGGTGATTCGAGACGGTGGTGACGGAGACGTCGAGTTCTTCGGCGAGGCTCCGCAGGCTGGCACGACCGTCGCCCAGGAGCGCGTTGATCAGCTTCGCGTCTAGATTTTCGTACGTCATGGCAGTTACCGACGTCCCGGGGGGTATAGAAGTTTACGAATATCCAATTACGAGAGATCGTAAGAGGAAATTGCAGCCAACAAAAAAAGCTTAATACTGGGAGTATAGAGTAACCCTGTCCAGAACATGACGGACGAAACTACGGCGACAGACGGCGGTTTAACGGCCGAAGAACAGGGCGTGATCGACGAGATCGACGAGGAGAACGTCGACTTCCTCCGGCTCCAGTTCACCGATATCCTCGGTACGGTCAAGAACGTCTCGGTCCCGGCGAGCCAGGCGGAGAAGGCGTTTACCGAGGGGATCTACTTCGACGGCTCTTCGATCGACGGGTTCGTTCGCATCCAGGAGTCGGACATGCGCCTCGATCCCGACCCGGAGACGTTCGCCGTGCTCCCGTGGCGGAACGGGGATTCGGGTGGCGGTGCGGCGGCCCGGCTCATCTGTGACGTGATCGACACCTCGACCGGCGAACCCTTCTCGGGCGATCCGCGTGGCGTCCTCAAGAGTGCCATCGAACGTGCCGAGGAGATGGGCTACCACGTGAACATGGCCCCCGAACCGGAGTTCTTCCTGTTCGAGGAGGACGAGGACGGCCGCGCGACGACGAAGACGAACGACGCCGGGGGTTACTTCGACCTCGCACCCAAGGACCTCGCGTCCGACGTGCGCCGTGACATCATCTACGGCCTAGAGAGCATGGGCTTCGACATCGAGGCCTCCCACCACGAGGTCGCACAGGGGCAACACGAGATCAACTTCACGTACGACGACGCGCTGTCGACGGCCGACAACGTCGCTACCTTCCGCGCGGTCGTTCGTGCCATCGCGGCCGAACACGACCTCCACGCGACGTTCATGCCCAAGCCCATCGCCCGGATCAACGGCTCGGGGATGCACACCCACATGTCGCTGTTCACCGAGGACGGCGAGAACGCCTTCCACGACGAGGACGACGAGTTCAACCTGAGCGACACGGCCAAAAGCTACCTCGCTGGCGTCCTCGAACACGCCCCGGCGATCACGGCCATCGCCGACCCGACCGTCAACAGCTACAAACGGTTGGTGCCGGGCTACGAAGCCCCCGTCTACGTCGCCTGGTCCGACCGCAACCGCTCGGCGCTCATCCGCAAGCCGGCCGCCCGCGTCCCGGCCGCCTCACGGATCGAGCTCCGGTCGCCCGACCCGTCGTGTAATCCCTACCTCGCCTTCGCGGCCATGATCCACGCCGGTCTCGACGGCATCGAGAACGACCTCGACTGCCCGGACCCGGTCCGCGAGAACATCTACGAGTTCGACGAGGCCAAACGCGAGGAGTACGGCATCACGACGCTGCCTTCGAACCTCGGCGAGGCCGTCGACGCCCTCGAAGCCAACGAGACGATCAAGACTGCGCTCGGCGAACACGTCACCGAGAAGTTCATCGAGGCCAAGTCCCAGGAGTTCGGCGAGTACATCGTCGAGGTTTCGGACTGGGAACTCGACCGCTACCTCGAGAAGTTCTAGCGGCGACTACCCGCGGAGGTTCGGTTTTTTCACCGCGTGTCGGACCGAAGAGCCACGCGGACGGGGCGCGGCGTCAGTCGGTGATGTTGTCGGTCGTTTCGCGCAGCGTCACGAACGTGCCGTGTTCCTCCGCGTCTTCGCCGGTGAAGTTGTCACCGTTCGGCAGGTCCCCGTTTTCGTCGACCTCGGGACCGTCGTAGAGGTCCAGATCCATCGCCTCCAGCGTCGCGGTGTACTTCCCGAAGCCGTTGAGATACAGGAACTCGTCGTCGAGGGAGGCGACCGCTCCCTGATCCTGATCGGTCAGGGTAGAAGTCGTTCGGGAGATCGACGACCCATCGCCGGGATAGATGGACAGCCGCAGTGCCAACACGTCGCCGTCGCCGTCGGCGTCCGACACCCCGTACTTGATCGACTGTGTCTGGCCGGAGGAGCCGAGATCCCACGTGTCGACGCTGAACCGGTCCTCGGCGGCGGGCAGGCTGATCGATACCGTCCGGGTCTTGTCGTTCGACTTGCCGCCGGTGTCGGTGACCGTCACCGTCACGTCGACGTCGCCCTCCGACTGGAAGGGGTACTCGAGCCTCGCGGAGTCGTCGCCGACGACCTGACCGTCGACCTGCCACTCGTAGGTCAGTTGCGACGCCGAGTCCTCCGGATCGAAGGCATCGGCTTCGAACACGTAGACCGACCCCGACGAGCTGATGACGTCGATAGCCTGAACCTTTGGTCCCACGTTCCCGGACTGACCGCCGTCGCCGTCTTCGCTCCCGTACAGCGCCGGGTTGAGTTCTCGGAGTATCTCGTTGAGTCGCTCTTGGGCCTCCTCGGGTATCGTGAAGTCCCGCTCGGACGCGTCGACGAAGTCCTGCAGGGTGATCCCGCTCATTATGCCCCTCCTGCGGGCGGACGGCCCGCGAGCGACGTGCGGTCGGACGCCGATTCGGTCGGAGTCGGTGTCGGTAGAATCATCGCTGTCGGACCGTGGTGACGGCCGGAGTACCGATTGTATTCATGTCATCGAACCCATACAACGAGTGATTGAAACGCCCGGGATTCGGGGTTCTGTCGGCCGATTTCGTCGCGCTACCCCGACAGCCCGGGGATCGCGAGCACCAGTGCGACGGTCCCCCCGGCGAGGCCGCCCGCGACCGGGAGGGTGACGCCGCCATCGAGGACGAGGAGAGCGACGACGACGACGCCCGGGAGGAGGGCGACCGAGGCGACGAGGCGGCGCGTCGATCCAGCGGCGGCGACGACGCGATCACCGGCGACCCGCCAACCGATCCAGCCACCGGCAGTCGCGGCCGCGGCGACGACGGTGTCGGTGACCACCGCGGCGGCGAGCGCCACGAGGCCGACGACGGCGGCGAGGGCGAAGGTCCGACCGGTCTCGGCGGCGGTCACGCTCGCGGGCGAGTAGCCGGGGCCGGCCCGGAGGCCGGCGGCGACGTAGCCGAGGCCGACGGCGACGCCGACGACCACGTCGACGAGGTAGTGGACGCCGATGACGACCCGCGAGGCGGCGACGACGACGATCAGGGCGGCGGCGGCCGCCGAGAGCCGGCGGTCGTCGAAGAGGGCGGCGAGTCCGCCGTAGACGACCGTCGCACCGAGGGCGTGGCCGCTGGGGAAGCCGTAGCCGTCCGTCCCCGCTCCGGGCGGCCGCGGGAGCGCGAAGGCGTATTTGAGCGCGAGCGTCGCCGCGAACCCGCCGAGCGCGAGTGCGAGCGCCGTCGCCATCCGGGTCGAGGAGACGCCGAGGTGGTCGGCGAGCAGGTAGCCGGCGGCGACGACGAGGAGGAGCGTTACGGGGTCGCCGAGGCGCGTGAGGAGGTCGAACAGGTCGACGACCGCCTCCGGAAACGTCTCGACGACCGCCATCTCGCCGACGTCGCGGTCCGCGAGCGTGGTGTCGGCGCGCATACCACCGGCTTCGTCGGGAGAGGTATATATGTCCGGGCTTCCGCGATCAGCGCCGGAAGCGCCGAACGGCCTCGACGGCCCGCGCGGGTTTGCCGAGCAGCGAGAGCCCGAACCCGAAGAGGACGAACAGGACGTAGAGCCCGAGCGTCGAGAGGAAGATGACGATCATGGCGACGACCGCGAGGAGGTCCGAGAGGAGGTAGAACGCACCGAGCGTCATGGCGGTGCCGTAGAGGAGCACGAGATACGGCCCCCAGCCACGGGCGTGGCCACGCCGCATCCGACGCCGGACGTACCGCTTCAGTTCCGCTTCGAGCTCCGGCCGGTCGACCGTGCGCTCCTCGATATCGGACTCGAAGGCGTCGAGGTCGGCACGCACTGCGTCGACCCGATCGGCGAGGTCCTCGATGTCCGGTGCGGGGGACGGGTCCGTATTCGCGTCTCGCGTGTCGTCTCCGGTCATTGCCGTCGTTGCGGTGACTCGGGCCGGCGGATGTTGTACCTGCCGGTCCGGGCCGCCGATCCGTCCGGCGAGGACGGCGTTGATCGTCGCACCCAGGAGGAGCACCAGTCCCGCGAGGTAGAACCACGTCACGAGAAGGAGGACCGCACCGAGGACGCCGTACAGTGCCAGTTGCCCGCTGGTCGCCGTGACGGCTGCGTAGATCGCGAATCCGGTGGCGAGGAGGGTCCAGCCGGTAGCGCCGACGAGCGTTCCGGGGAGCGCCTCGCGGACCGAGAGGTCCACCGACGGAGTGAGGTAGTACACCGGGAAGAGGACGACGGCGAGGACGGCCCCGAACACCACGGGGCCGAGGAAAGCAACGGTCGAGGTCCCGAAGACGGTGATCGCAGCGACGAGACCGAGACCACCGAGCGCACCGACCCCGACGGCGATCAGGACCGTCCCACCGGCACGGACGCCGCCGAGGAACCCGCGGGGATCGGTCCCGTAGACGCGGGCGAAGGCGGTGTCGACGCCGCGGAACAGCTTGAGCGAACTCCACGTCAACAGGAGGAAACCGACGGCAGTGATACTCCCCTGCCCGGCCGTGTTCGCCAGCGCGTCGGCGACGAGCGTCCGTCCCACGGGGAGGAGATACTGGCCGGCGAGGTCGATGATCGCAGTCCGGAGCGCCGGCCCCCCCAGCGCGGTGGCGATGACACTGGCGAGGACGAGAGAGGGAAGGACGGAGACGAAGGCGTAGTAGGCGATGCTGGCGGCCAGGAGGGTCGCGTCGCGGTCCTGCACCTCGCGGGCGACGGTACGGGCGACCGAGAGCCCCCCGGAGAGTCGAGTGGACACGCATCGGCGTTACGTCGGCGGGGACAAAAGGGACGGCCTCGACGGGACGTCGAC